>JAQYVR010000095.1 GCA_030145395.1 Desulfobacteria bacterium | reverse complement strand
GCGTGCAACGTCCATCTTCCTGTAGCCCCACCCACCTTCCAATGCTACTGAGTTTTCTTCCCTAGTTTTTCCAGGTTGCGCAAGGCATTCTCTGTGATGAAAACTAGTATTTCCCCCAATTGAATTTCCATTTTGATCTGATACAAAAATATACTAAGAGAAGTGGGCGATGTCACCAATTGAAGAACCCTGCAGCAAGCTGCAGGGAATCTTCTGCCTTGCGGCAGTGCTTCACGCCGACTGTAAGGAATCTTACAGTTTTTAGATTCGCTCGCTAACCCCGCAGCCCGCGAAGCACTGCCGTCAGGCAGAACCTGTGGGGAATGCGCTCGCTGTAGCAGTTCAAGAGAGCCGGGAAACAGGGTGCGCGGCTTCTGTGTGCCATGATTGTAATCTTCTGACAGTAGAGAGATAAAAATGGGAAAGAATGCGGCGTTGTTTTTGTTTGGTGTCCTGATGATCGTTTTTATAGCTCCTACGCCAATGTATGCGGAGAGAGATAAACCGCTGCTTTCAGCCAAGAACTTTAACCAGCTTGACCTGGTCAGCCCCCACCGATGTCTGGATGGTCGTTTTGTCAGGAACGACAGAGGGATAGTCGTGGACAGGTGTTTGGGCTTTGAGTGGATTGTTGGACCGGATGAAGACACAACCTGGGATGAAGCAAAGTCATGGGTGGAGAGCCTCAGTACTAATGGTGGTGAGTGGCGGATGCCTGCAAGAGACGAGCTAAGGAGCCTCTATACAAAGGATGCAGGGGCTTTTAAAATGAGCCCGATATTCAAGACCCATTGCCGCTTTGTATGGACAGGAGAAATGATAGATTCGTCACATGCGTGGGGTTTCTGCTATGCCAGTGGCAACGAGTTCTGGCCCCGCTGCAGTTATTCCCAGGGTGCCCGTGCGTTTGCGGTGCGCTTTCAAAGGCTAAAATAGATTGGTGTATCGTCTGAAGATAGCTTCGTGGAAAGTGGTTTCCTGAATGCAGTCGATCTTTCTTCGTATTGCCATGTTGAGATTAGCTGAGCAACAATTGCCGGTATGGTTGCCCGGGGTTGTGCAGTGAGAAAATCTCCGGCGTTATATACCACAAATCGGGTGGAGAGGTTGTGTCATGACCGCTAAGAATCACCAGGTTGACCGTAGGAAACACAGGCGATTTCGGGTCCCAGAAAGTGCGTTTGTTACTCTCAGGGCTCCTGATGTCAGAGTGGCTCAAATCATAGATATCAGCAGGGGTGGGCTTGCGTTTCACTATATTGGAGAAGGATTAACAAAGCGAAAGAGTGTGCAGTTTGGGCAACTCACAGCACAACAGATGTCTCAGCTCCAATGTTTCATCAAGAACCACACCGTAGGTGAGATGTAGGATATACAGCTAATCTGTATTGAATGGTCAAGAAGCAAGGCAGGGTCAGAAACGGCTCTGCCTTTCCTGTGTCCAATCTTGTGGTTGCCCTGTTAGGGGCTGGGCTTATAGTAATGCCATAATATTTCCAGTCCTGGTCAGCCCCAGAAACTTATGATATGTGTCTGTGATCTTGATTTTGCCGATATTGGAGATATGGGAAGGTATTTTGAAAAACTCAAGGCCCCAGATATTCAATACTTTGGCAAGATATCTGCCATCGTCTGGTTTTGGTGGAAGGCTTGGGCGGTGTTTGGGTGATAATTTAATATACGCAAAGCCATTATTATTGGAAGAGACCGCAATCAGTAGTATTATACCTATTCGGCAGGAGGTAATGCGATATGTCAAGGAAACTTCGCGCCATTGTGTTTGATGATAGCGACGATGACAGATACATGGTCAAAAGGCTTCTCGAGAGTCGGGGATACGAGGTCCTGGGTTATGCCGACCCAAGTGAATGCCCGCTGTTACACTCTCACGAGTGCCAGTGTGGCCAGACGGAGGCCTGTTGCGACATCCTGATCACTGACCTCAACATGCTGAAGGTCTCAGGGCTTGAGTTCCTTGAACAACAGATCCAGAAGGGATGTAAGATTCCGAACATCGCCGTCGCTTCCGGCGACTGGTCGGACAGCAATTTGAAGCATGCACAGCGACTCGGATGCAAAACTATCGAGAAGACACCGACATGGGATGACCTCGCCGATTGGCTGAACGAACGCGGACCTCAGATCGATTCGAGCAGATTGCTCTCAAGCTGGTTCCTCCAGCAAGACGATAATAACGATTGAAGAACCCTGCAAGCCCGCGAAGCACTGTCGTCAGGCAGAACCTGCGGAGTTAGCGCTTGCTGTTGCGGTTTGAGCCCTGCCGAACAAGACGCTCGATGCGGCAAATAGCAGCCAGGCGACGCACTGTCATTTGCGTCCCGCTCTTCAAAATGAAACATTTGACCGCGATCTTAGATGATTGCCCCCGAGTTCACATAACCAGGCGTTCGTGAGAATAGAATGGAAAAGCGCGACGATTCATCGTTAGGCAAAAACCTCCGTTCAGCGGAAAAGAAACTCACCAAGGGACTTATTAAATGGAAGCTCAAGCGCGTTGGTTTGCCTACCCCTGATGAAGAGACCATGGATAAAGATTCAGAGAGAATCGTTGATGAGGCGCATAAGATCATGAAAAGACGTGCCAAGAGTGTCCTTGAAGAGCTCAAAGAAGCCAAGCAAGAGTTTCTGAAAGCTTACCGAGATAAGAAATAGGGGGCGTACATGAGGCGTGGCGTATGGCGCCCCAGTTAAATACGCTTTGCTGTCCTTCGGAATTTAACGGGGCAAGCAGGGCGTAAGGCATAGGAGAACGGCGTCGTTCGACCCGCCTTCGCGGAACGCTTCCGCCTCCGCTAAAGCTTCCGCCTACGTCAAGACTTCGACGGACAAGACGGCGAGACAAGATGGCGGGGCAGGCCAGGCTCATGACAGGTAAGGCGAAAGAAGAAGGCGTCCGTGAAATTGTGACATTCTGGCTTTCGTTTTAAGTAATAGTTTGGTAGCATGAAGAAATAATAGATCGCGAATGTCCCATGTAAACGGGCTGTTGCCCAAAGGCATATGAGATGATGCCTTATGTGTATCGAACAGTACTTCCGATCCATTGAAGAGTCAGTTGTTGGCAAGACAACATAGTTTTAAAATAGAAGCTGTCTGGCCGTCTTGGAAGAAGCGGTAAAGGCTTCCTCCCATAAGGGTTTTGGACAGCCCTCATAGCAACGGCTTTTGATTGATTTTTGAAAGAACGGATTAGCACCTTTATGTTTTGAATGGCTGCGGTCAAATACTCCTGTATCTGGACCCGCCAGAGCCTTCGCCAACGGGCACGCTTAAAACCATAACGGGAGCTATGTGCAAAAGAGCGCTCCATCAGATGCTGGCGTTTTTTGATATCACGCTTTGCCATGCGGTTTTCCGAACAGGCCAACATCCGATCTATATCATCCTGTCTGGCATGCCGCTTGAGGGTCCGGCCCGTTTTAGCCCGTGTACATTGGTTCCTGAGACGACATCCTCCGCATACCTTGGAGCCGGCACTGTATTCATAGTGATTGCGCTTCTTGTAATAGGACCTAGGCGTAAGAAGTTCACCGGCCGGACAGATGAACAGATCTTCGGCGGCGTTGTAGGTAAACTCGGAGGCAGGGAAAATGCCTTTGCGCCGACCGCTGTTGCGATGACTTTTGTCAAGGGACTCAAAATGGGAGGCGATTCCCAATTCGTGACACGATAGATAGTTGTCAATCGTGCCGTACTTGCTGTCGGCCACGACAGTTTTAATTTTTTCCCCAGTATTTTCCTGGTGCTGACTGACTAAAGCGGTCATGCGGTGTGCTTCATTGATCTCGCCTGGGGTTACTTCCGCGGCGGTGATGATTTCGGCTCTTTCATCCACCCCCCGGTGGATCTGATAGCGCAGCTTGGATTTGCCTTTGCCCATACGTACCACCGAGGCGTCAGGATCGGTCGTGGAGGTGTGCTTGCGATTGGCGCGGCCGCTTTTGGGTGGACTATCATCATTATCGCGTTTGGCGTCCTGGTCCTCTAAGCGAGACTCCAGGGTGCGATAACTCTGTATCAGATAGGGTCTCATATCTCGCTGTTTAACAACGGAGTTGTTGGAAGCATTGGCATCGATCAGGCTGCCGTCCATAAACAGCTTGCGGCCGTCAACCAAGCCAGCTTCAACACACTGCCAAACGATTCGCTCAAAAAACTTCTGGAAGGCCTTAACGCCCCAGCGGGCCCTGGCTTTCGATAGCACGCTATGATTGGGAATTTCGTCGTCAAGGTCATAACCAAGGAACCATAACCAATCGAGTCGCTCCGGGATCGTTTCCATAAGCTCCCGTTCGGAACGGACGTTATAGAAGATCAGCAACAGCATCATCTTTAGAATAACCGGAGGCGGTATAGAAACGTTGCCTCTTTGTCCGTATGTCTCTTTGACCTCGCCATAGATGAAGTCAAAGTTAATATACCGCACGATCCGACGGAGAATGTGATCTTGACGTACCCGCCTTTCCAGATTGAAGCGGGTGTAAAATAACTGGCCCTGGTTTTGTTTCTCGTGACCCATCATTGTTTTGCAACTCCGGTTTCAAAGTGTTTACCATTTCCTAGCAAAACACCGATGGTCTTTCAACATTTATTTGGGCAACAGACCGTTAAGATGTGACCCCAGTCTCTTTATTGGTTAACTGGCCTCTATTCTACTCCGTTTTCTGACGAAAGCCTGGACGATGTATATCGCTAAAGCGGGCACGAAGAACGCTGCGCAAATATTATAGACCGAGTTTATAGAAAGAAAACCGTAAAACGGATTGGCTTTGATTGGATAGAAAGGCTGGATGTCGTAGTAGATGGGGGCATCGAAAAGAACGTGCAACCAGACGCCCACAACTCCGGAAACAGCCATCTTTGCCAAGGTGGGTGCATAGGGCAAACGGAGGAAACTCATTACCTTGCCGATGAGGTGGCGCAGAGGATACGCAGCCATTGCCCACGCGAGTCCAACCAGGCTGCCGATTAGCAGGGTATGACAGTAGCCGTGGAGAGGATAGTCAAGGTTGAATGTCAAGACTAGCAACGGCTCAAAATCTATGACGACGTTTGCCCCTATGAAAACGGGAATATCTATGTAGCGATGCAGTGGCAAGGCCACAGATGCATGTGGGCCAAAGTGAAAGGGAGTGAATGGCATTTTGAATTCGCCCTTCCGCCAGTTAACCTAAGATTATAGGGCCTATCTGGTACCATATGTTACGGGGGAAGACAGCGGTCAATGCCCAGTATCTTATAAACTTATGTACGCCCCCCCCCTTCACTATGCTGCTTTTTTCTTTTTCTTCAATTCTTTTAACTGCTTTTTCAATTCTGTCAGATGCTGTATTTCCGAGTACAGAATGTCTGGAGTAAGCTCCCTGTATGCAAACCTTGTGCTGTGAAGATGTCCCTCCATCAACAAAGACAGATCCTCGTATTTATCAATGACCTCCTGAACTACAGATTCGTCCCACACAATTTGCTTTAGACGCCCGAAACTAATCCGCTCACTAAACCTTTCAACCACATCATTAAACAGATCAAATATGATGAAAGCCTCATAGCAGGTTCTTAGAGCTCCAAAGCCATCCTTCAACAGTCTTTCCCGCTCAGAAAAATCCGACTCGTCCTTTGCACGTTCAAAGAGTTGTTGGGCCTTGGTTGGCTTCTTAAAAGACTTGTCAACTGCAGGGCCGTTATCAATCGAAACATACCCAGGTACACCATCCGACCAACCCCTCTGAATCCAGTGACACAAGATATCAATGCCAGCCCGCTCTGCTGCCTCAATCAAATGGTACAGGAAAGCAAGGTCATGCGTAAAGATGATCACCTGCCTCTTAGCCGCTTCCTCTGCAAAAACAGGGGCAATCTTTGCGCGCCATTCAAGATCAAAAGACGTGACGGGATCGTCAAGGACCATGCAAGTGCATCCCGGATCGATATCGACCTCGGTCAGAAAATCGGCCAAAGAAACAGCACGCTTTTCTCCTTCGCTCAAAATATTGTCCGGAGTCGCATCGGAGACAGCAGCAACACATTTATCGAGGACAATCTGTTTATACGTGACGCTTTTTCTCGGGATGGTATCAATCCTGACATTGATAGGGGGGCCTAATTCCTCCAGAATCCTGTTGAACTGCTTGACGTATCCCTCCGTCACGACCTTCTCGAATAAAGCATCATGCTTCTTTGTTATATGGGCCGTAGTCCCAATCTTTCTGGAAGCAGCTGAAGCCCAAACCCGATCGACAACATA
>JAQYVR010000057.1 GCA_030145395.1 Desulfobacteria bacterium | reverse complement strand
AACAATAACTGCCTTCCCTGTCAGGAGAAGAATGGTTCAAACGATCCGGAACTATCTGACATAAAGGCCCGGATTTCCCGCAGGAATTCCTTCGACAGTCTGGAACTCTATGGCGGAGAGCCTACCCTTAGAAGCGATTTTTTTGAGATTCTCGATGCCGCTCGAAATGAAGGTTATAAAAGGATAAAGATTGTTACCAATGCCAGGGCCTTGGCCAACATGGACACCGCCTTGAAAACAGCAGAGTCAGGATGTTACTTCTTCGAAATAAAGATTCATCACCACGAACCGGCCATACACGACTACATAACTCAGGTCAGTGGGAGTTTGGAGCAAACGCTTCAAGGGATAATAAACCTCAGAACCATAGACACCCTTCATGATCAACCTTTCAATCCGTTTATCCATTTGAGAATACCCGTATCAACGCAAAATTACGAGCATATCGGTAATGTCGCATTAGCCCTTATTCCCTATGAAATAGATCGCATAACCCTTTCGTTTGATGACAGTCAGATAGAAATGCATGAGGCCCTGCCTTATATTCAGGCTGCCATTAATGCCAGCATTCTGAACAGAGTATGGATCAACACACAAAGAATCCCTCTTTGCGCCATGGCGGGCTTTGAACACCATGTGTCAGAGGTATTTCATCCTCCCTCTGGGGATTTTGAGAAATCCGAACGCTGCAAAGACTGTGTTTATAATGACGTCTGTCCCGGCGTAACCAGTCGCTATTTTCACAAATTCGGGTTCCATAAAATAGAGCCTGTCCTGGAAAGCAGACACGCAGACGACATCAGGAGACTGCACAGTGAAAAAAGCTAAAGTCACCTTGATCTCTTTTAACTGGGCCAATCATTTTTCCCTGGCCAATGGATGCCTCAAGGCGTATGCGGAAAAGGACAGAGTCATTGCCGAGAATACCGACATTCAGATCGTAGATTTTGACGCGGAGAACCACGATGTGCGACAGGCCCTCTATTATCTCTCCAGAGAACGACCTGATATCGTGGGTTTTTCCACTTATTGCTGGAACACGGATAAAATTCTGGAGCTTTCAAGACTGTTGAAACAGCTCGACCCTCAGACGAAGATAATTCTTGGTGGCCCGGAGGTCGGACCTATTGCCCACAAATGCATGACGGAGAACCCGGCAGTGGACGTGGTGGTAATGGGAGAGGGGGAGGCAACCTTTCAGGAATTGATTCGTTCCTTCTTAGATCATGGCAAACCCATGGCATCCGTAAAGGGGATTACCTATCGACAGGACGGAAAGATATTGAGCACGGAACAAAGGCCTCTCATGGACGATTTGGGAGATATCCCCTCGCCCTACTTGACCGGGATACTAACACCCAGAGATAAGGTCACCTATCTTGAGACCTATCGGGGATGCCCTTACAGGTGTGCGTTCTGTTTTGAGGGGAAAAATTTCCCCAAACTCAGATTCTTTCCTGAGGAACGTATCAGGAGAGAAATTGAGTTGGTCACGGGTGATCCGAATATCAGCACTTTTCATGTGGTCGATTCTGTATTCAACCTGAAGAAAAGCAGACTCAGAAGAATAGCGCAGATGTTTAATGAGGCGAATAGGTCTGGTGCCGGCTTGACCACGGTAGAGGTGATGGCCGAGTTAGTGGACGAGGAAACGGTTGAACTGTTGAAGAAAGCCAATGTTCTGAGTGTTGAAACCGGCCCACAAACCGTCAACACCGATACAATAAAGAACATAAGCCGTTACTATCGAAAGGAAAAATTCAACCGGGGCATAGCATTGCTCCTCGATGGCGGCATTGAGATCTTAACCGACCTCATTATTGGACTACCAGGAGACAATTTCTTCAGGTTCTTAAGGTCCGCCAAGGCCATGATCCGACTCAAACCAACGACCATCGTCTTCAGTATCCTGCATGTCCTTCCAGGGACAGAGCTCTACGCGAATGCGGACAAGTTTGGGTTGCTATTCGACGAAAAAGCCCCTCACATGGTGCTGCAAAATGACACCTTTCCGTATGATGAGATAGACAAGGCCGTGGTTTTGGCGGTGAGTATGGAGAGGGAGCACAACCTGAAGATACCCTAGTGTCGTGTCTCAGAAATAACTTTCATAATTTCCAAGATCGTACGGGACCCGCAGAGACGATATTATAAATCCGAAATCCGAATATCGAAGCTCGAAACAAATTCGAATATCTAATGACCAAAATCCAAAACCCGTTTAGAACATTAGGAAATTCTAATTTTGATATTGTTTAGAATTTCGAATTTCGTGCTTCGAGTTTTACATTTTAACGACTCAACGCGGACGTCATGTTTGCTTTGATTTTTGTAAATAACTTCTGAGACACGACACCGGTTTCGTCACGCGAGGTTCTTCGCTTACCTGTCAGATTCTCCTTCCTTGAAGGCGTGAACCTTCTGCCTCAGCCAGTCATACCAGTTGGAAAGCCCTTCCTGCGTCTTGCAGGAGACCTCAAATATTTCGAGGTGGGGATTGATCTTCATGGAGGTTTCCTTGATCACGTCGAGGCTGCAATCTATGTAAGGCAACAAATCCATCTTGTTGACCAACAACACGCTCGCCTCATGAAACATGAGGGGGTACTTTGCAGGCTTGTCATCCCCCTCAGGGATACTCAAAATCACAACCTTGTGATTTTCGCCAGTATCAAATTCAGCAGGACAGACCAGATTCCCCACATTTTCAATTATCAAGAGATCCAGGGCCTTTAAATCAAGAGAGTCGAATGCAGCCCTGATCATGTTTCCGTCCAGATGGCAGGCATCATCGGTGTTGATCTGGACAGCAGGAATGCCTTTTTTCGAGATCCTAATAGCATCAATGCTGGTCTGGATGTCTCCCTCAATCACCCCTATTTGGATCTCTTCATGAAGGGCGTCTATGGTGCGTTCAAGGAGTGATGTTTTGCCCGCACCGGGCGAACTCATGAGATTCAAAACAAAAACCCCGTTTTCACGAAATATCGCCCGGTTCTCTTCTGCAATACGATCATTGACCTCCAGGATTTCTCTTACCACCGGTATCTTCACCATGATCACCCCCTGATTAGATTAAGGTTCTGTGTTTTGGCTTCCAGGGATCAAGTCTTCTTCAATCCCCTTCAATCTCTTGAACGTGAAGCTCCCTTCCGCTCATGAGTTCTATGTTCAAACCCGAGCAGTCAGGACAAAAGAACGAGTGGTCCTCAGCAATAAAGACATCCTCGCAGTCCAGGCATTTTACTTTTACGGGGACCATGTCTATCCTAAGGTCTGCCCCCTCGACCGGCGTATCTTTGGCTATGAGGTCGAAACAGAAAGTCAGGGCAGAAGGCTGAACGCCCGAGAGTTCTCCTATCTTCAGTTTCACCACCCTAACCTTCGAGATCGAATGCTTCTTGACTTCATCAAGAACTATCTGCAACAATCCCTCTGCAATCGATACCTCATGCATATATACCGCCTGCCACCAGCATTAATTTTCTGAATCATCTGAGTCAGGATTCTTAATATGTCAAGGCAGACTCCCGGAAATCGGGGATCTTACAATGATTTAGCGCCTTAGGACTTCAATATAGTTCGGGTCGTCACAAGTAGACTATCGGAACAATCCCCGATTCTTGCCTTGGGAAGTGCCAGTTTCTTCAGGGAAACTTCCCTATCAAGATTGATGGTTGAACGTTAAAACCTTTGCTCAATGACAAACACCCAATACCACATAATTGAACATCACTCAATTAGGGTATTATATAATAGACGGATACACGGCCTTTTGATATAGTTTTGGAAAAATCTTAGGCAACGCATTGGAACAACTAAATGAAGCTCCCCGCAGCCCGCAAAACACTGCCGTCAGGCAGAACCTGCAGGGTATTCGGGCCAAGGCGAATAAGGTACGGTTAACTTAAGATCCGGACCCCTGTGCCGGGGTATCGGCAAGGAATTTGGCAAATGGAAAAGATGGTGAAATGCTGGGAAGCCCTTGAATGCAAAGAAGAGGATTGCCCTGCTTACAAGTCAAAGGAACTTAGATGTTGGCTAGTCTCGGGAACCCATTGTCGAGATGAAATCCAGGGAAAGTTCATAGAAAAGATGGAGATGTGCCTTGGTTGCGAGCCCTTTCTGAAGAACATGGACGTCGATTCCATGCAGGAAACACTCAAAGTCCTGCAGGGACAATTCTCAAGTTTCAAAGAGATGGTTGAGGAGCGAGACCGAGAGTTGGAAAGCACCAGCATGGAGATGGCCTTGTGCTTATCAGAGGTTTTCGAGGCGTTAAGGAAGATTTCGTCAGGAGACCCCCTTGTAAGGGTATCCGAAACCTCCAAACTCGAGTTGATTACCAAACTGAAACACATTGTCAACCTGACCGCAGAAAACCTGGGGGAAATCGTAGATCTGTCGCACGAGTTTGCCATAGGTCTTGCCGAGCACTTCGACGTACTCCACAGGGTCTCAACAGGTGACCTGTCTGCCCGGGTCTCCGGAACTTCTCCCGTAGAACTACTGGAATCCCTGAAAAAAGTGCTGAACGAAATGATCGAAAGTGTCTCCCAAGAAATCGATAAGCGCCAGCTCACGGAGGAAGCCTTGCAAGGGGCGCATGACCAACTGGAAATCCGGGTTGAGCAACGAACCGCAGAGCTTATGAAGGCCAATGTCCTTCTAGAACAGGAGATAGCTGAGCGAAGGCAAGTGGAGGACGCCCTCAGAACCAGCGAGGCCACTCTAAATAGCATCTTCCGGGTAGCACCGATAGGCATAGGACTGGTTTCCAACCGCATACTCGGGTGGACTAACGAACAACTATCCGTTATGACCGGGTATTCCTCTGATGAGCTATCAGGGAAGAACGCGAGAATCTTGTACCCCAGCGATGAGGAATTCGAATGGGTTGGAGACGAGAAGTATAGACAAATCAAGGGGCTGGGAACTGGAACAGTCGAAACACGCTGGAAGCATAAGGACGGCAGGGTGATTGATGTCTTGCTGAGTTCGACTCCTATCGATGCCGAAGATCATTCGAAAGGCGTTACATTCACGGCGTTGGACATCACTGAACGGAAACGGGCTGAGAGGGCACTGCGGAAGTCGGAGGAGGAATACAAAGAACTGGTTGACAGTTCTCTCACAGGTATATTCATCCACCAGGACCAGAAATATGTGTTCGTGAACGACACGTTTGCAGAGATGCATGGTTATAGGCCTGAAGAACTGGTGGCAAAGGAACCTTCCTCGTTGATCCATCCTGATGAAAGGGACGACTTGACAGAAATAGGGTCAAAAAGGCTAAGGGGAGAAGATGTCCCCGAACAGTATGAGGTCCGAAGACTCAGAAAGGACGGCGAGACCATCTGGGGTGAAATGATGGCAACCGTCATAGAGTATGAAGGAAGACCCGCTATCATGGGCAACATGATAGACATCACTGTACGGAAGCAGGCTGAGAGGGCGCTGCGTGAGAGCGAGAAGCGGTTCAAAAGCTTTTTGGATGATCTATCTGACATTGTGTATGAAACAGATGACCTGGGTAACCTTACCTATGCCAATAGAGCGGCCGAGATTACAGCGGGTATCCCCCGACAGGATGCCATCGGAGGACCTTTTTTTCCTCTCTTTACAAGAGAGAGTCAGAAAGTAGCAATTGACGTGTATCAGAGGACTCTGAAGGGGGAGAGCCCGGAATACGAACTCACCTTCAACAATGGGAGAATCTGTCATTTCAAGAACCAACCGCGAAGAGGAAAAAATGGAAAGATTATGGGTGTATTCGGCACAGCAAGAGACATTACGGATCGCAAGGTAGCAGAACAAAGGCTCAGCATCTATCACGAGAGACTTCGGACCATGGCTTCCAAATTGTCCTTGGCCGAGGAGCGGGAACGCCGCCGCATTGCAACGGAGGTACACGATCACATCGGCCAGAATTTGGCTTTTGCCAGGATCAAATTGGGAACGCTTTCAGAAGGGGACCCTTCCGTAGATGTCAAAACAACCGTAGCTGAAATCAGCAGCCTTGTTGACGAAACCATCCAAGACACTCGGTCTTTGGTCTCTGAACTCGGCTCTCCCGTTCTCTACGAGTTGGGATTTGTCCCTGCAATGGAGTGGCTTGCGCAACAAACAGGTAAAAGGCATCACATCGCCGTAGATTTTGACGACGACGGTCAGCACAAGCCCCTGAGTAATGATGTTGGCGTCCTTATGTTTCGGGTGGTGAGGGAACTGCTGGCCAATGTTATCAGGCATGCCCAGGCGGACAGGGCAAAGGTGTCCCTTAGGAAAAATGGCGATCAGATTAAAGTTGAAGTAAGCGATGACGGAATCGGATTCAACCCCGTAGCAATCGGCCCTTCCGAAGACCAAGGCGGGAGGTTTGGTTTATTCAGCATTCGGGAACGCTTGGAACCTCTCGGCGGACATATGGAGGTAGTATCCCAACCTGGTCACGGTACTCAGGTAACCCTGTCCGGGCCGCTTGAGTCTCTCGAGCAAAACGATACGGTGAACGAATCATAGTCAACGCACGCAAGTGCGTTAATCGTTGCGGTTGTACCGAGTGAAAAGCACCCGGCTTGAAAACAACCAATCAAATTGCCGACCCTTAGAAACCGAATCAGGCAGCAGATCTCCGCCACAATTCCGGCGGACAAGTCCGCTCTGCTCCGGCAAGCTACGGAGAAGGCGCTCCCTGTGGCAGTTCAACCTTGAACCAGCGTATGGAAGGAGGCGTAATGGAACAGCAAGAACAGGAACGATTGATGAACCTTAATCTCCATGACAAAATAGAAAAATCAAAGGAAGTCATAAAGGAATCCCTAAAAAGATTCCCGCACAACGAGCTTTGTCTCGCCTGGACCGGCGGCAAGGATAGTACCACCATGCTGTGGCTCCACCGTCAAGCATGCAAGGAGTTGGGCCTACCCTTGCCTAGAGCCATGTTTATAGACGAAGGGCATGTGTTCGAAGAGATACTCGAACTGGTGGACAGGCTAAAGACTGAATGGATGGTAGAAGTAGCCATAGTCAAGAACACGGATGTAAGCGACAAAGCCCGGAAAGTGGGTGATCTCATTAGAGTAGCAGATCTGAATGAAAGAAACCGACAGGAGATTGAAAAACTGGAGTTTGCTGATGAAGCTTTCCCTTTTGAACCAGAATCGTATGTCGGCAATCATCTCATGAAGACTGTTGCCATGAACATGTTCATGGAAGACAACAGAATCAATGCCTTAGCCACGGCTATCCGCTGGGACGAACAGGAATCAAGGGTAGCAGAAGATTATTTCAGCCCTAGAAAAAATCCGGATCACACAAGGGTCCATCCAATACTGCATTTTAAGGAACGAGATATCTGGGATACCATCCAAGAGTATAAGATGCCCTTTTGCTCCCTTTACTATCAGGGATACCGGTCCCTGGGCGCTAAAGGCTCCACCTCCAAAAACTCGGACATTCCAGCCTGGGAGCAAGATCTTGAAAACACAACTGAACGGGCAGGCCGAGGCCAGGACAAGGAACAGGTCATGGAGCAGCTGCGCACATTGGGCTATATGTAACGTAAGAACTCGGCCAAGGGCTTAGGGTTCACGGCTCAAGGGATATGCTTGGACAAAAGAGATTCCTTTTGCTCCTCAGGCCTTGCGCCTTGCGCCTTGCGCCACACATTGCATCTGACGGTAAGACCAGCTGTCAGCTATCAGCTTGCTAATAGAGCTTTGCATAACTACTTTGAGCGACTATTATAAGTTTTTTTGGGGAACCCATCCAGGCGAGGTGAACGGCCCACGGCAGTGGGCAAATCCCAGACTGTTTGAGGGCCTTCGGCCCGAGTTTCTGGGATTTAGTGAGCAAGCCCGTGGATGGGTCAAAAAGCTTATAGCACCAAGTGAGAAGTGGTTGTGCAAAGGTTTCGTCAAAGGAGTGATTTCATGGCGTTGTTCAACAAGAAGAAAGCAAATTCTCGTGCGGTTGTAGTCGGTCTTGACGGAGTCCCTTATACACTGCTCAATAATCTGAAATCGAGAGGCTTAATCCCCAACATGGCAACAATCTTTGATGCCGGGTACCTTGGCCAGATGAGCGTGTGCGTTCCTGAGATATCCTCAGTCTCCTGGTCGTCCTTTATGACCGGGACCCAGTCCGGAGAACATGGGATCTTCGGGTTCATGGACTTCCAACCTGGTACCTATAAGATGTATTTCCCCAATTTCACGCATCTCAAAGCGCCCACCATGTGGGATGACCTTGCTGCGCAGGGGAAGAAGACCGTGGTGATTAACATGCCGGCCACCTACCCTGCCAGAGAAATCAGTGGCGCACTCATATCAGGATTTGTGGCCATTGACATCAATAAGGCGGTCTATCCGCTCTCTTTTATCCCGAGCTTGAACAATATGGATTATCGCATAGACGTAGATACCATGAAGGCACGGGAAGACCACGAGTTCTTGTTTCGAGACCTCGATGCAACCCTCGTGGGTCGCGAAAGGGCGGTCGATTTGTTGTGGGAGGAGGTCGACTGGGACCTTTTCATCGTGGTCGTTACAGGGACAGACCGTTTAATGCATTTTCTCTGGGAGGCATTTGAACAAGAGACACACACCTACCACCAGGCCTTTCTCGATTACTTGAAAAAGGTTGACTCTTTCGTAGGCCGCATTCATGGGAAGTTCTTGGATCTGGAAGGTTCGAAAGAATCGGAAAACAATTTTTGTATGCTCTCAGATCACGGATTCACAGCAATCAAGACAGAAGTCTATCTTAATCGCTGGCTGCAGGAGAACGGATACCTTAAGTTCGGCAAGGAACAACCTGAAACCATTATGGACATCGGCGCTGGATCAACGGCCTTCTGCATGGACCCCTCCCGGATTTACCTCAACCTTAAAGGGAAATACCCCTCAGGGACCCTCGATCCTTCAGACTACGAAAAGGTGCGGCAAGAACTCAAAGAGGGCCTGGAAGGGCTGACTTTCGAGGGTAACGAGAAGGTTGCAGATAGAATCTACTTCAAGGAAGAGCTTTATCACGGTCCCCATGCGGACCTGGGGCCTGACCTAGTCGTGCTCGCCCATCACGGCTTCGACCTGAAAGCAAAAGTAAAATCTAACCAGGTTTTTGGGCGGACAAACCTCGTCGGCATGCACACTCAAAATGACGCTTTTTTTTCGAGCAGTACAGGTGTGGGCTGCAAGTCCATCTTTGAGGCAGCGGGCATTATCCTGAAATCCATGACATAGCTTGGCCCCGGCCATCTTCATGACCAGATTTATCCGCCTTCGCAGAAGACCACGGGCTTGCCCGTAGATGAATGCGCAAACAATCAATATGCTACGGCGCGATGTCGCCCCGAAGGTTAGGCGGATAGCCGCGTCGTAGCCGAAGGCGAAGACGGGTACTTTAGTGGGACCACGGGTTTACCCGTGGGGCTCCATTGCCGACTGGCTCCGATCAGAACTCGAGGGTGATGCAGCCGTCCCCGGCCGTGACGATCTCAACCAAATCATCCACCGCCAGGGCCGTCACATTTCTAAATGTTACGCCAGCCTCAGACCCGGCAGCGGCGGTTGCAATCTGAACTAACTCATCTTTAGACTTAGTGCCGGCATCCAATGTCAATCCGCCACCAGCTGCTAAAATCTTGACAAAATCATCATTTGATATACTCATAATTACCTCCCATGCATGATTAATCGTCCAGTAATTCCTGCTTGTATACGTCAAAACCCTTCACATAGTCTTGGATATCGGCGTCGTCGGGTATTCTTTTTCGTAAGTCTCTGATTTTACCCTTGATGCATGCTGCACAACACACGAGCAGCTCTTCCGCAACCTCGTCTGAAGGAAGGCCTGCACATTCCGGGCAAACAGCAATACGGTTCGGGCCCAGCAAGATCCCCTTTGGGATCTCTTTTCCTACATGCCTGCAGCCTAACCACATCACCTGTTCCCCATGTCTGGGACAATCGCCCGTCTTCTTCTCAAAATCTTCCGCTTTGAACGTCATCTTCTATCTCCTTTTGGCTCCGCTATTCCGGATTCAGAGGCCGGGCTCTTGATTCAATCACCCTTAATCCCATATATTGAACGGCGTCTCGAGATCCGCAAAGTCTATTCCAATGTCTGTGCCCCTCTCAATCCGCTCGCCACGCCGCAATTTCGCCAGGAAAGTCTCAAGCAAAATGACCATTATCTCGTTCTCCGCGTCCGTCCTGCCTACGTCTTCAGCAGAAAAAGGTGTCAGATGCTTCTCCCTGAGGAGAGCCTTTAAAACCTCCATTTGCTCTTCCAGGGATGAATCAATGAATTCGTCAGAAAACTCCACACCGAAAGTCTTGTCATCTGAAAATACAACGCGGAAAGCATCATCTTTGCCCATTATATCTACTCCAATGATTGTTATCTGAACCTTTGACCAGAATCCATCTCAAAAATGTGGATCAGGGTTCAGGGCAAGTCGTAGATCCCGAGCTTGCCGTCGGGGGCGCGGGGCGGTCCGCCGTCGCTTGGAAAGCTATGGCGGGACAAGCGAAAAAGCGCAGCATACACAGTAGTATGTAAGCATTTTGAGCCGAGCCGCAACGTCGCCATGGGTCCTTAGACGCGTTTTTGAGATGGTTTCTAGCTTTTGGCACAGGGCACCCGGTACATAACCCAAACATCTCCGCTCTCTACGTCCCAGGTCTCGTAACGTTCTATTGTTGTTTCATCTAACAGGGGTTCAAGACCCTTCTCCTCTATTTCCTGCACCAATTCTGCTATTTCCTTGTCAAAATCAACGTCGACCGCTTCATCAAATAATGGCTTTGGTATCCTGAAAACCTTGCCGTGATAGACCATAGAGGCGTCTGTTTGTTGTTGGGTCACCCCCTTTGTCGTAGAATAATACGCTATGTTAACCTTCTGTGCCATAATGACCCTCTTTTCCGGGGATTCCCTCCCATTGTTTTTTCACTCAAGTTGCAAGTCTTCTAGCGTGAGCCTTGGTCCGCACAACCTTCTTGGATTGAACAATTTGGGACCTGACTGCCACTTCGTCGACTGAGTCAAGGTTACCTTCACCTTTTAATCACAGATATCCCTTTTGTCAAACAAGAACGGGCATTTCTCCACGCTGTATGCCGTTCAAAACTGCTAATAAGAAAGGGCAAAGCCCGTGTAAGGCCCTGCCCTTGATATCCCTTGACTCACGGCAACCCAATTCTTAAACCTCCGCGAGAACACTGCTATACTTAAGCAAGAGCCAAGCAGGCCCATGGCGGTGGCTAGCTTGCCGGTTTCACAAGCCTGCAAATCCGCACCGCGAATATACTGACCCAGACAAGCCAGCTGTAGACTAAGATTTCGTAGTGCCTGCAAATTGAGAAGGATATCTTCTTGCTGAGGCCTTTCTCGACCAACCGGCAATGTAAATGAAGTGGATTTAGATGGTGTTGAATGTTCAAGATGTTTTTTAGCACTGTATTTTCTCCTGCTGCCGCCCACTAAGATAGGCAGAATCTTTTACCACCATCTTTTGGACACTGATTTTATGCATTTTCGGTTTAGAACTCAATTAGGAAAACTGTGGGTTTCACATGTTAGAACACCTGATTTTTGAACGGAAAACCCCTGTTTTATGGGGAGAATGCAGGTCGCCTTACAATGACGCAAGAAGTTTTGTGGACCCCGATCCTAAGGGTTTTTAGCCCGAGTTTTTGAATCTTGCGGAGCGAACCTTAGAACGCTCAAAATGGGCAAACGAACGACGGCAGAAGCCACACGCCAATCGGAACGTTATTCTGACAACCGCTATAACCCCACCAAGCCTGGTATTCAGAAGGGCTTCAGATGCCACAAGCGTGGATAGTCTTTCACAAAAGTAGTTCTTCCAGGCAAAAATAGGCTGTTTTCCTATCCGAAATCAGTAATAAGCCGGATGGAAAAATCAGAATCAAAGGGGTAATCTCTGCATCACAACATGGTAGAATCTCTTTAAAGAGAAAGTCACTTTGATCTTGAAACACAAATCAATGACTGTAGAGATGGCCAAAGTTGGTTGTGAAGTTCTCTGCAGGCAGACAAGGGAGAACTAGGGTTTACTCAATCTCGAACATCAGAGATGGCGTCATATCTCGAAGACAGACGTCCAAACAGGAGAGAGTTTTCCCACCCATCGTTATGAGCCAAAGAGGTTGACATCATCTGTCGAAGGTCTAACCTGAGTGGAGAATAGGGAAAGGCGCTATGAGCATAAAGATCTTGTTAGCAGACGACCATAGGATAATGAGAGAAGGGCTGCGCTCCTTGATTGAGAATGAGCCCGACATGGAGGTTGTGGCAGAGGCGGCAGACGGGCGGGCTACCGTCCGGTTGGCAGAAGAAGTCTCGCCGGATGTGGCTGTCATCGATATCACCATGCCCGAGTTAAATGGGATTGAAGCGAGCAGTCAAATCGCTGCTCGATCCCCTCATATTAAGGTGCTTGCCCTGTCTATGCATTCGGATGAGCATTTTGTTACAGGAATGCTGCGAGCCGGGGCATCAGGTTATCTTCTAAAGGACTGCGCTGCTGAGGAACTATGTCGGGCCATCCGTTCCCTGGTTGCGAACGAAACTCACCTGAGTCCCAAGATAGCAAGCATCGTAATAGAAGATTATCGGCGCGGATTGTCAGAAACCCGCCCTGCGCGAGGTAAACAGTTAACGTCTAGGGAACGCGAGGTCCTCCAGCTTGTGACTGAAGGCGAGACCTCCAAGAAAATTGCTTCGCGACTCTGTGTCAGCGTGAAGACTATAGATGCACACCGCCAGCAGATCATGGATAAGCTAGATATCCGCAGCGTTGCTGGGCTCACCAAATATGCCATTCGCAAAGGAATAACTTCCATCCAAGTCTGACCACTCCTTAGCAGGCTGACGAAAGTAGCTCGCTAGGCGGCTATTATTACTGAGTAGAGTTTAAACACTTCAATAGGAAAGTTCAGCATATTTTCCGATTACTTCTCTGCCCGGAATAAGTAACTCTCCCCTCTTCCCCAACATCATATCCGGAAAGAACTTTCAAACATTTATCTATATTGTGGTCGTCAGACTATAAGCCATCTCAGAAATGTGGATCAGGGTGTCCAGGGCCCCGCCTGACGGCGGGACTTCGAATCTATCTCCAAGATGAAGGTGCTCAGCAAACGCGGTGCGGTCCGCCGTCGCTCAAAGAGCTATGGCCGGACAAGCGAAAAAGCGGAGCATACACGGTAGTATGTGAGTCCCGCCAAAGACGGGAAGCCGACCCGCAACGCGGCCATGGGGCGTCAGGCGCATTTTTGAGATGGCTCGAAAAGCCCTGGTCCCTACCCTTCAGAAAACGCTCAATCAATGCCGCATCCTACTTCTTCAATTTCTTGGCAATAAAGACACGCAGGGGGCATTCGCAGTAATGAGTACGAGGAATAGGGAGTAAAAACTGGCAGTTGTGGGGCGTTGATTCGGGGTTTTCAGGCTAAAAGGCGAAACCATTACTGGCTTTGTGTCAGTTCTTTGAGAATCGAGCGGGTAAGATCTAGACAACACCTGTGGTGTGGTTCTGGATGCATTGTTGCAGCTGAGAAATCTGGTGTTGCGTGAGGTCCCCAAACTGCACACCACATCGCCGCATAGTCCTGCAACAGGGGGGTATCTCGTCAATTGTTTTGCAGAGTACTGTGTTGGGTATGTCATTGTCCGAGACAGTCTTAATCGGCACCTGACCAAAACACATATCACCCTCGGTCAGGAACATATCCAAATGTGATTCCTCTGTCGGCTTCTTGCTGTCCATATAGCGAAACGCAATTCCACCCATACTAATGTCTATGATTTGGCCCATTACGGGCTCATCAGACCCAATTGTAATATATGAATCTTTGGGGACCCGGTATCGTACATGTTCCCTGTGGTCAACCATCTCTTCTTCGGGGATCATTATGCAACCTCCTTAATAAGAGACGCGAAGAATTGTTTTGATTACAACAATACTAATTTAGAATAACAAGGATTTCTTTGGGAGTCAACAATTTGTGATCTATTTGCGAGCAAAATTCGTGTGAAAATCCGCTATTGCATATTAGGTTGGCTCAAGCGGATCGCAGAGGACAAGCTGAAGCCTGGAGAGCAAACCACCTTTAGTCCTCTAAGCGTTGTAGCATATAGTTAAAGTATTATGTTACCCCCCTTATGCGAGCGGCTGCCGAACAAAAAAGGAGCCCTGTTGAAACTGGGCTCCTTGATGTAACAAACTGATTTTATTATGGTGCCGAAGGCCGGATTCGAACCGGCACGGGCGTAACCCACTGCCCCCTCAAGACAGCGTGTCTACCATGTTCCACCACTTCGGCAATATACGATTAGTCTCCAGGTTCTGGAACGGATTTGTTCTCTCCTGTCGGTTCGGGGACTGTCTTGGCTGCTTCAGCTTCTTCAGCCACGGGTGGAACCGGTGTCTCCGATGGCACCCCTTCTGCCTGAACCGGGGCCTGTGGTGTGGCATGTTCTGTCTGCTCGGTTGCCGGAACACTTATCTCGGACATTACCGATTTGCCAGACCTATGGCTTGAGAGATAGGCAAGTCCCAAAGAGGTGAGCATAAAGACAATGGCCGCTATCGTTGTCAGCCTACTCAAGAAGGTTGATATGCCGGTGCTTCCGAACAGGGTCTGACTCCCTCCCCCACCAAAGGCTGCTCCCATATCCGCCCCTTTGCCGGTCTGCAAAAGGACAATAAGTATCAATGCAACTGCTACGATAATGTGAATAACAATGACGAAAGTTGACATAAAGAATAGTTCTCCTCGTACAAAGTTTCTTCTACCTAGAACCGAACAATGCCTGCAAAGGAATCAGCATCCAAACTGGCACCTCCTACGAGTGCGCCATCAATGTCGGCCATGGCCATGAGATCGCCAATATTTCCAGGTTTTACGCTGCCACCATATAATATCCGAAGATCCTTTGCAATCGAATTCCCGAAGGCCTTTTCCATCCGACCCCGGATGAATGCGTGCACCTCCTGGGCCTGATCGGTTGTTGCTGTCTTACCCGTACCGATGGCCCAAACCGGCTCATAGGCAACGACCAGCTTCTCAATCTCGTCTGCAGTCAGACCTTCCAAGCCTTGCTCCAGTTGCTTT
The DNA here is from genome assembly GCA_030145395.1 of Desulfobacteria bacterium. GTDB lineage: Bacteria > Desulfobacterota > Desulfobacteria > Desulfobacterales. Next base: position 11,103 of record JAQYVR010000057.1, on the reverse strand, counting down.
TCAACCACTGAAAATGTCTGGTTCGCCTCACGTTCAGCCTCAGATTCCCCAACGCATACAACAGGTATCAGGCCTCCAAGAAGAGCCGCCCGAACCTTCTTGTTCACCGTGGCATTGGTCTCGCCAAAGTATTGACGCCTCTCTGAATGGCCAATGATCACATAGGTACATCCTACAGCCTTTAACATAGGGGCCGAGTTTTCTCCGGTGTATGCGCCTTCCTCCTCCCAGAACAAGTCCTGCCCTCCTACGTGAATAACGGACTCTCCCAGAACCTCTGCCACCATCCCAAGGGCCGTGGAGGACGGGGCAACCATAACATCCACGTCCACGACGTCCGAGACCAAGGATTTCAATTGACTTGCCAGCTCAACTGCTTGTGGGCCGGTCTTGTACATCTTCCAGTTTCCAGCAATCAAGGGTCTTCGTTCTTCCATGGTTTTGGGCTCCTTCCTGCGCAATGGGCACAGCTTGTCTGCTCCATACGCCTTAGGCTCTTTACCGCACTGATCCGCCGCTCCAGTCATTTCCTTAATCATAACAGCGGCATCTTCCCCGGTGTCCAGATAGTGCCCCTCGCGTCTACCAGCTTCACAAAAGCCTAACGTCCTGTAAAGCTTTATGGCCGTACGGTTGGACGCACGAACTTCCAATAGAGCTTTGTGGGCACCATATCCTTTGGCTAATCTGAGGCAGTTCTCAAGCAAGCAGGTGGCCACACCACGGCGACGGTACGCCGCATCCACAGCAAGATTTGTAATATACGTATTGTCTCCAAGAAGCCTGAAGCAAAGGTAGGCAATGACTCGGGCTGGTTCCTCCTGCTGTACTTTCTTGATAACCAGGCAGTGTGAAGTCTCTTCAGCGAGCTCCACTTCGAAAGAGGCTCTATTCCATGGCGATGGGAAAGAGGCGGTTTCAATATCAAGCAACCTATCAATGTCCGCCTTGGCAAGACCAGACAAATAGCAGTTTCTGACTCTCAGGTCCCTTTGTTTCCTTTCAATATACCACTAGCCAACGAAATACTCTTCCTCCCATATGCCTGCAGGCTTTCTGCCAGCTCGCTCAAGTTTTTGTCTTTCCGCATCTTGGCAGCTCGGATAACCACCGGCAGATTAACACCGGTAAGGACCTCAATCCGGCCTTCCTCAAGGAAAGAAAGGCTGAGATTCGACGGCGTTCCCCCAAACATATCTGTCAGAATAAGTACACCTTTGTCTTTGCCAACAGCCTTGATACCGGCACTTATCTTTTTTCTCATTTGTTCAGCGCTCTGGCTTAGATCCACGGAAACAGCAGTGGCTGCTTCCAGCGGCCCTTCCAGGATCATCTCGGCTGACTCAATAAGGGCCTCTCCAAGACCACTATGGGTAACAACAACAATTCCTATCATAAATCTGAGCCCTCAACTTGTTACTGGGTTATGAAATTCCTAACTCGACATCTCTATGGACCAGGTTGATCTTATCAGTCTTCTTGTTCAAATACTGGAAGATTTCACCAGCGATCACCACAGACCGGTGCCTTCCTCCGGTACATCCCACTGCTACCGTTAAATAGGCTTTCCCCTCGTTTTCGTATAAAGGTATCAAGTAGTCAAGCAGACCCAGATATTTCTTCAGAAAAACTTGGGTTTCGTCCCATCCCTTCACAAACTCCCGCACTTCAGGCGCCAATCCGTCAAGTTCCTTCAATTCCGGTACAAAATAGGGGTTCGGCAAGAAGCGGACATCAATGACCAAATCCGCATCATGGGGAATGCCGTACTTGTAACCAAAAGAGAGAATATGAACATCCACTTGCCCGGTCTGAATCGCTTTAAGCACGTGGCCCAATATGACCGCCTTGAGTTCATGGACATTGTAATGCGAAGTGTCAATAACTTTGTCGGCGATTCCCTTAAGTCCCGCCAGTTGCTCTCTTTCGTTATGTATCGCTTCCAGAAGCCCCCCCCCGTTAGATAGGGGGTGCTGCATCCTGGTCTCGCTGTACCGCCTCAAGAGCATTTCTTCTGAGGCCTCAAGAAAGAGTATTTCGAACCTATATCCTTGCTTGCCCAGCCTGTCCAGCACATCCGAATATGTTGAGACAAAATTCTTTTCTCTTATATCCATTACCAGGGCTAGCTTAGAAATCTCCGAATCGCTCCCCGTCCTGAGTTCCAGAAACTTTGGCAACAGTGCCACGGGCATGTTATCCACACAGAAAAACCCCACGCCCTCCAGCGCCTTTATTGCCGTACTTTTCCCAGAGCCGGAAAGCCCACTGATGATGACAATCTTTCCCCGTTTCAACAATATCGGCGCGGCCCCCTGTAACCGGCTGGAAGGCGAGACCTTCTCATAGGCTTAGACGCACGGCTCATTTAGCTGCAAAACAGATTGCAACCGATGCGGTCCAATTTCAAAATGCACGGTCTTCGTCGGCAATTACCATGTAGAGACTACGTTGGTCGGCAGCAGTCATGAGCCGCTGCCTAAAGGTGATGTCCTTGAGTAATCGGGATATCCTGGCAAGCATCCGCAGATGAGCGCCCGTCGAATTCTCAGGGGCCAACAACAGGAAAAAGATGTGAGCAGGTTTGCCGTCGATAGCTTCAAACTCAACGCCCTCGTGGCTTCGCCCAAAGCCAACCAACAACGACTCGAGAGACTTCAACTTTCCGTGAGGAATGGCAATGCCATCCCCGATCCCCGTACTGCCAAGACGCTCACGCTCTAAAAGCACGCGAACCATTTCCTCCTGATCGACACCAGAGGCTTGTGCAACAGAGCCCGCGAGCTCTTCCAACACCCCCTTCTTGTCGGTAGCATTCAGTTGAGAAATGATGGTCTCTTCTTTCAGAACGTCTAATACTCTCATATCAGATATTGTGTTTGACGGATTTGTACTGTCTTTTGAGTTCATAGACTCATCATTACATCAAGTGTCTAAAGTAACCTAAAATGCCTAAAGCCCACCCTGGTGCGACATGTGTGCAGCACAATGCAGTGCTCGAATATTTCAAAGTCGTGGTCCTGTAACTTCCAGCATGCCAGAATCAGGTCTGTCTTCGACCCTGAGCTCAGACCGAAGGGGGCCAGGGTTGAGGAAAGCGCTTTTGGCGCAAATCAGTTCTTGTTCGAATGACCTATCAATCAGGAATGCTACGAACTGGGTCTAATCAATCCATAATTGCCGTCTTTGAGACGGTACAACACGTTAACCTCTTCGCTCTGAGAATTGGTAAAGACCAGGAAGTTGTTCTTGTCTACGTCCATCTGCAAAACCGCTTCATCAACGTCCATAGGTTTGTAATCGATACTCTTTATTGTGACAACTCTGGCCGGCGACTCTTGGCCCATATCCCCGGGTGAAGTTTCCTCCACCTCTTGATACCGAAACATCTTAGACCTTGCAGCTGCAGAGCGACGTTTCTTGAATTTCTGTTTGTTCTTTATAATCTGTTTTTCGATCTTGTCCAAGGCCATATCTATGGCCGAATACATATCGGAGGTTTCCTCATGACCATTTACAACGAATCCGTCCGCGCTAATGTTTATGTCAGCAACGTGGCGGAATTTCTCTACAGTTAGCACTACGTTTGCTTTGGCTGGATTCTCAACGTACTTATCAAATCGATCCAACTTTTCAGATGCATATGCTTTAAGGGTTTCCGAGGGATCAAGGTTCATGAAAGTTACCGACGTTTGCATGCTGATTGGCCTCCCAGTATCTTTTTACGTTTGTTAGATGGCAGAACGCCTAGCATCTCTCGATATTTGGCGACCGTCCTGCGCGCTATATTAATGTTTGAAGACTTCAAAATGTCAACCATCTTCTTGTCACTATAAGGTTTCACTGGATCTTCTGATTCAACAATCTGCCGTATCTTCTCCTTGACGCTTGCTGAGGCAATCGCCTCTCCGTCAAATCGATCAATAGAGCTGTTGAAGAAGAACTTCAATTCAAAAATCCCCTGAGGGGTATGAACATACTTGTTCGTGGTAACCCTGCTCACAGTAGACTCATGCATCCCGATGTCGTCAGCTACGTCTCTCAATACCATTGGCTTTAGATGAGCAATCCCACTTTCCAGAAAATTCCCCTGATAACGGATAATACTTTCGACCACCTTGTAAATGGTCCTCTGACGTTGGTGAATGCTGCGAATCAACCAGACCGCAGACCGGAGTTTGTTCTGGACATAGTCTCTTGTCTGAGTGGAGAACTCCTTTGCTTTGTTATTTAAAGCTTCCTTATAAAAAGAGCTTATGCGAAGCTTCGGCATGCCGTCCTCGTTCAGGACAATTACAAACTCATCGCCCATCTTATACACAAATACGTCCGGACTGATGTATTGAGGCTCTTCATCGCTGAACTGCCGGCCTGGCTTAGGCTCCAATCCGGTGATAATCTCAACCGCAGCCAGGACGACATCATGCCGGACACCAAGTGCCCGAGCAATCGCCTTGTAGTTTTTGTTCTCCACATGCTTGAGGTAATTTTCGACAACCTGAACTAGAACGGAATCCTGCAACCCCAGCTGTCTGATCTGAATCATCAGACACTCTCCCAAATCCCGAGCACACACGCCAGATGGATCATAACATTGCATCTTACTCAAGACGCTTTCCACTTCTGACGCTTCTGTCTCGGTCAGGGTTGCAATCTCATCAACGGTAGCCTTAAGATAGCCATCCTTGTCAAGGTTGCCAATGATCTCACTGCCAATCGTTTCCTCTGTCTTGCCTGGAAGGGAAAGCAGAAGCTGCCACTGGAGGTGTTCGGTCAAGGACTCTCGTCGCGCCAGAAAATTATCATATTCCGGGACTTCCCGTTCCTCAGCTTCAGAATATATGGGCCCAGGGGCACTGTATTCCCCCAAATAGCTGGACCAGTCAATATCTGCTCTAGCCGTTTCCTCGACCGTCACCGGCTTTAACTCAGGCGGTTCCGTTGGAACATCCACCGGCTCATCAGGGGTACTACCCTCAGAAGGCGCCTCCCCGGGCATATCCTCGAGAACCGGATTCTCCTCCATCTCCTCACGGATCACTTCCAACAGTTCAAGCCGAGACAATTGCAGAAGCTTGATGGCCTGCTGAAGCTGGGGTGTCATGACCAGCTGCTGGGTAAGACGAAGTTGTTGTCTAAGTTCTAAAGCCATGGCAAGTTCAGGGTTACAAAATCTCCACTTCTACCTAGTTTCCATCCATAAATGGCCCTTTTCCCGCTGAGCGGCGTTCTCCGCACTTATGAATTGGAAACTTACCACGTGCCCAACAATTGTTACGTTATTTATGATTCTTCCGCTATATAACACGTTGTTGCACCAGATGCTTGATAATATAATAAGACATAAACCGGATTCATACAACCAGTATCCAATGTATTGTCTTCGGCATCTGGTCCGACCGAACGACTCCAAGCTCCGGACCTATAACCTGAAGCCCTCGCCCAAATAGACCTCCCGAGCCAAGCTGCTTGCGGTGATAGCCTCTGGAGGCCCGGATTCAATCAGCACCCCCTCGTTTAAAATGTATGCCTGGTCACAAACCCCCAAGGTCTCTCGTACGTTGTGGTCTGATATGACCACCCCGATCCCTCGCTCTTTAAGCTGTCCGATCACCTTTTGTATGTCAACCACGGCAATAGGATCAATGCCGGCAAAAGGCTCGTCAAGGAGAATGAATGAAGGTGTGTTTACAAGGGATCGCGTGATCTCCAGACGGCGCCGTTCCCCACCAGATAAAGTATAAGCCTTTCGTCGTGCCAAATGTCCGATATTCAATTCCTCAAGGAGTTCCCGAAGTCGACTATGCCGTTCAGGACGGGTCAGAGGCAGTGTTTCCAAAATCGCCAGTATATTGTCTTCCACGGTCAGCTTCCGAAAAACCGAAGCCTCCTGTGGAAGATATCCTATCCCCTTGCGTGCCCTAACATACATGGGTTGTGAAGTGATGTCCTCCCCGCCTATGAAGACTTCCCCGCCGTCAGCCCTTATGAGCCCGACGATCATAAAGAAAGTTGTAGTCTTTCCAGCCCCGTTCGGACCGAGCAGTCCAACAACACTCCCGCTTTCTACTGCAAGCGTAACCGAGTCCACCACTCGCTTGCCTTTGTAAATCTTGACCAAGTCCTTAGCAAGTAGTTCTGACATTACTTTTTCAAGCCATCCTCTTCTTTGACAAAAAGCGTGGCCTCTACTTGGTCTTTGTCGGCCCCTTCCACCAGGCTTCGGTTTTCAGCTTGAAACAGCGTAATCTTCTTTCCCCGGACTATGTTCTTCCCGGACCATATCTTTGGGTCACCGCCGCTGAGTTCCAACACCTTTTCGCCAGCTAAATAAACTGCCTTATCCGCCACAGCTGTCTTGGTCTTATTATCAAAGACAATCTTGACATTTCCTTCAGAGACGATCTTCTCTATCGTGCCCTCCCTTGCTGACGTATCTTCGCCAGGCTTATAAAAAACCTTCATGCGATCAGCCGTAATAACAATGTCATCCTCTGTAGCCGTAACGTTTCCTGAAAACTCAACCAGGCTCATCTTATGGTTCGATTCCAGCCTGTCCGCAGTTATGTGTATCGCAGTCTCTGGCGCCTCATCTTCTGCGGACCCTGTCCCCTGCGTCTCGGCTAAGACAAGCCCGCACGGACACAGCATGCACAACAAGAAAACTAACACGGCCCGTTTCGTCTTCTCCAGCCTCTTCATATCCTCAATCGCCAATCTTCAACCTTGCACCTTCAACCTTGAACCCTGAACCTTGAACTACAAGGCAAAGCTTTCAAAGACAGCCTTGACTCTCCCCAACACTACAACCTGTTCTGTTTGAAGATCAAAGGTCATGCTGTCTCCGGTAACCTCCATTCCCTTTCCCTTGATAACAACCGGTGTCTTCGTAAACATGGTTCGGGTTTTGTGTTCATAACTTAACTTGTCAGTGCTCAGCTCATATTGCCCACTTCGTGCGACCACATCCCCCCAGACTTCCATATCCTTGGTATCGGTCAACAGGGTCCCGCCACGACTACTGAGACGAATGTTATTGCCGTCTTCAAGAAAGAAGGTGGCAAGAATATCTTTGAACACGGTCTTATTATCCGCTTTTTCGTACTGTGCGGACTCAGCATCAAGCGTCCATTGCGTGACACCATCTCGGGTCGCAACGTGGTGAATCCGGTTCAGGGTCACATCTGTGCCTTCCGGCAAGACCGCAAGCAAGGCCTGGGGCTCCTCCCTGAGACGGAGATAACTCGCTAATCCGAACCCGATTCCGGCAACTGTCAGGCCTATTAGGCAATACAGGACTATCTTGACTTTTGACATATACAAAAATCACTGTGCGGACGGTAATAGAGCTTCACGTATAGCCTTAAGCTCCTTAAGAAGCGGCTTCACGCTGTGCAGTGGTAAGGAATTGGGACCATCACAAAGGGCACAGTCCGGATCCTTGTGAACCTCAATGAAGATTCCGTCCACACCGGCAGCAGTAGCAGCACGAGCCATCAGGGGCACAAACTGGCTTTGTCCCCCCGAGGTCGTTCCTGCACCTCCTGGAAGCTGAACACTGTGGGTGGCATCGAATATGACGGGCCATCCCAGATCCCGCATGATGGACAGCCCCCGGAAGTCAACCACCAAATTGTTGTAGCCAAAAGTTGTGCCCCGTTCGGTCACCAGAACCTGTCGATTACCCGTAGAAACGACTTTTTCTATGACACGCTCCACGTTCCCTGGTGCCAAGAACTGCCCTTTCTTGATGTTGACAGGCTTTCCAGTCTCAGAGACCGCCAGGATGAAATCGGTTTGCCGGCACAAGAAGGCTGGAACCTGTAAGATATCTAAGACTTGGGCAGCGGGGCCGATCTCATGAAATCGATGTACATCAGAAATGACTGGTATGTTATATTTGTCCTTTATCGCAGATATGATTTCCAAGCCCTTGGATAATCCCGGGCCTCGATACGAACCGAGCGAGGTCCGATTGGCCTTGTCATAGGATGTCTTGAATATGAAAGGGATTTGAAGTTCGTCGGTTACATCCTTTAAAAAAGCCGCAGTCTCAGACACCGCATCATGGGTTTCGATCACACACGGTCCCGCGATCAGGACGAGGGGATTTCCGTCACCGATTGCGATCTTTCCCACATTAACAATATGACTCATTCAAGGCGTCTCTAAACTTCTCAGTGAAGCCTCCCCGCCCTTCCGGACGGGGGTTCTGGCTTGCGCCAGTGCTTCGCGCCCCGGTAAGGAAAAGAGATCTTCTTTTGTATAGCTCCCCTCGCCCTTCCGGGCGGGGGTTCTGCCTTACGGCAGCACTTCGTGCGCGGGGAGCACGCCGGTCAAAGGCAATAAGCGCTGTTGCCTGACAGCCTCAGAACCCCCACTCGGTTTACAGCACTAAACGCTACTCTTCAGCATGAACTGAAAAAACTCTAACTTACGTTCCCCTAAAAGTCAACAATCGGCGTGAAAAACAGAACCAGCATGAAAAACGACCCGAAAACAACCTTGATTCTTTGCTGGCTAACTGTTATGTTCGCCCCCTGTTTAGCAAAGTACTACTGGATATTACTGGATATTTATGTCTACTAGAAAGTCCAAACCTCCTAAGTTGTTGTACGGTCTGATTGCACTTCTTCTGTGCGGTTTGGCGATTCCATTGGTGCAGATCATAGCCATGAGCTTTGAAGGGGAAATGCCCGTATTTCAAATTGGGAGTCCCATTCATACCATTGGCAGATCTTACACCCTGGAGGGGCATGCCTCTGATCAGAAAACTGGGCTCCGGAGGGTGTGGATAGCAATTCTCCAACAGGGCCAGGAGAGGATTCTCTTTGATCAGACGTTTCCATCCAAGGGTTTGTTGAAAAGGGGGCAGTTACAAGACCAACTGGTTTCGCTTGAGATCAATGCAGAGGCACTCGACCTCGGCGATGGAGAGGCACTTCTCAGGACAGCTGTGTGGGATTATTCTTATCGCGACTGGTGGGCAGGAAACAGGACTTATGCAGAACACCAGATCATCGTCGATACCCAGCCGCCCACTGTTGACGTTCTCAGCCGAATCCACAATCTCAATCAGGGCGGAACCGGACTAACCATCTACCGGATCTCTGAACCCGGCACCGTCAATGGTGTCCAGGTAGTCGACAGTTTCTTTCCGGGCTACTCCGGATTCTTTGACGATCCCGACTTGCACATAGCTTTTTTTGCCATGCCTCATGATAAAGGCCCGGAATCAGAACTCTATGTGAGGGCTACAGACGTTGCCGGCAATAGCACGCAGGCCCGATTCGCCTATTATATCAATTCAAAGAACTTCAACAAGGACAGGATCGCGATCCCGGATGCCTTTCTAAGGCGCAAGATCCCTGAGTTTGAGCGTACCATAGATATGGTCAATCCGTCTGCATCGCCTATTGAGAAATTCACGGCAATCAATCGGCATCTGCGCCAGGCCAACCACAAGACCCTTAAGGGTATCTGCAATAAAAGCGATGCACAGAAATATTGGGAGGGTCCGTTTCTCAGGCTTCCGAACTCTGCACGAAAGGCTGGATTTGCCGATCACCGCAAATACGAGTATAATGGTAAAGTTGTGGATGAGCAGGTCCATCTCGGAATAGACCTGGCCTCCACCGGACATTCACCAGTGCCGGCCGGCAACAATGGACGCGTTGCACTTGCCGAATACCTGGGCATTTACGGCAAGGCTGTTATCTTGGATCATGGCTTCGGCCTTTTCAGCATGTACGGACATCTTAGCCGGATCGAGGTTGCGAAAGATCAGGTAGTCACCAAGGGAGATGTGATCGGTTATACAGGGATGACAGGTTTGGCTGGAGGAGATCACCTCCATTATTCGATGATGGTTGACCATACCTTTGTCAATCCAATAGAATGGTGGGATCCAAAATGGATAAAGCACAATGTTTCAGACAAACTGAAGGTGTTTACTCCGGAGGATGAGCAATGAAACGCTATAAGGTGCAAAAGACCTACCAGCAGATCAATCAAAAGATCAGAGATGGCAAGGTCGTTGTAGTCACCGCTGAGGAGATGATTGACATCTTGAAAGAGAAAGGCCCGGTTAAGGCGGCTCGTGAGGTGGACGTAGTGACTACCGGCACCTTTTCGCCCATGTGTTCATCCGGGGCCTTCATCAATTTTGGCCATTCTGTTCCAGGAACCAAAGCTGCTAAGGTATGGCTGAACAATGTTCCAGCGTATGCCGGCCTGGCTGCCGTGGACTGCTATATTGGGGCTACTGAACCATGTGAGGAAGACCCCTTGAACAAGGTCTATCCCGGAGAGTTCAAGTATGGTGGAGGCCATGTGATTCAAGACCTTGTGGCCGGCAACAAGGTTCACCTCAAGGCGACTGCGTATGGAACCGATTGTTATCCCAGTCGAGGTATGGAGAAAGATATTACTTTAAAGACCGCCCCGCAGGCCATCTTGTGTAACCCAAGGAATGCGTATCAGAATTACAACTGTGCAGTAAACTTAAGTAACAAGACTATTTACACCTATATGGGCACGCTTCGCCCGAAGGCAGGAAACGCAAATTACTGCTCTGCCGGGCAACTTAGCCCCCTGATGAACGACCCGTATTACATGACTATCGGCATAGGCACAAAGATCTTTCTTGGAGGAGGCCAGGGGTTTGTCACCTGGCAAGGAACGCAGCACAAACCCAAGGTCAAGAGAACTGAGAAGGGGATTCCCCTGACCCCGGCCGGCACTCTCTGCGTGATGGGAGACCTGAAGAAGATGAGCGCAAAGTGGCTCGTGGGTGTGAGTATGCAAGGGTATGGCTGCTCATTGGCAGTCGGATTGGGTGTGCCCATCCCGATTTTGAACGAGGAGATTGCAGCATACACCGGCATTTCGGATGATGATATCTTTACCCAGATCGTGGATTATTCACACGACTATCCGCGTGGCATAGCAAAGAGTTATGGCAAGGTCAGTTACACACAGCTCAAAAGTGGCACCATCCGATTAAAGGGCCAAGACGTGCCGACTGTCCCTCTCTCGAGCGTGGTCAGGGCAAGGGAGATTGCTGAAACCTTGAAGAAATGGATACAGAAAGGGAAGTTTACC
>JAQYVR010000178.1 GCA_030145395.1 Desulfobacteria bacterium | reverse complement strand
GCTTCCCTTACGCCTGACCTTGGTCGGGCGTAAGGGAAGCTATCTGAAATCAGAGAGATTCCTTACCGGGAAGCTCTCGGACCTTTAGGGCTGAGAGCTTCAATCTCCGACAAACTTGACAGACGGTGGATCCGGGGTCCGCACCAGCAGGCCGCTGGCCAACAGCTGTGTTGTAGCCCACTCGCAGTCCCGAATACAGGTCGAAGAGACCTGCACCTTGTAGCAGGCCTCTTCGACCGTAAGGAAGCTTGCCATTGCTTTGTTTGCTCGCTATTCAGCTCGCTGTCGCGGTCCCGCGGGCTACGCCTTGCGGCCGCGGCGACCTCGGGTCGTGAAATATCCGGGCTAAAGGGCTTGACAAAACTATTTATTTGTCTATAGTAGATCACTTGATTTTTATTCTTTTGTAGTAATATGACAAAACTGTTTGCAATATTAATAGGTTATAGACAGCCTTTTGCTCCATGAGATTCATTTTTCATGAAGCCTTGTAGTCAATTCAGCGGGTCTGCGGATCGTAATAAATAAGGAGATTTCCAATGGCTTTACCCAAGCGCAAGATTTCGAAATCAAGAGGCAGAAAGCGACGAACCCATCAGAAGGCAAAACCAGTGAATGTGACAACCTGTCCCCAGTGCAGCGAGCCCAAGTTGCCACACCACGTCTGTAAGAGCTGCGGGTATTACAGGGGGCGTCCTGTCATCGAAACGGAAGAAGTGTAGCAGCCCATCCACACCAGTCGAAACAAGCTCAAGACTTCATCTCAGAAAAGCAGATCATAGTCCGGATGCCAGCGAACATTGAGAACACACAATGACTAACGACGCAAAACGTGTGGTGGTAGTCACCGGGGGGTCCAGGGGTATAGGCCGCTCTATTGGACTGCGAATGGCCGATCTTAACACCAGGGTCTATTTCAATTACTCTGCCGCCGATAGCACAGATGCTGAAGAGACCGAAAGACTGGTGGAGGATGCCGGGGGAAGTGCAAAAGGAGCCCGTGTCGATGTGGCATCGCGGCAAGAGGTGCAAGAGTTCTTCAACCACATAGTAAAGGAGTGCGGTCGTGTGGACGTGCTGGTAAACAACGCGGGCATAACTGAAGACGGGCTTATGGTGCGCATGAAGGAGGAGTATTGGGATCGCGTTCTGGGCATCAATCTCAAAGGGGCTTTTCTTTGCACCCAGGCTGTGGCCAAGCCTATGATGAAGCAGCGGTTCGGGCGCATCATAAATATGACCTCTGTGGTCGGTGTCATGGGAAACGCCGGGCAGGCCAACTATGTCGCATCCAAGGCCGGCCTGATCGGCTTGACCAAGTCAGCCGCCAGAGAATTGGCCCCGAGAGGGATTACGGTAAATGCTGTGGCGCCCGGGTTTATCGACACGCACATGACAGCAGATCTTTCTGAAAAGGTTAAGGAAGCCATGCTGGCTCAGGTTCCCCTGGGAATGATGGGCCAGCCCGAAGACGTAGCGGAGGTAATCGCCTTCCTTGCGTCGGAAAAAGCTTCTTATATTACGGGTCAGGTTATCCATGTTAATGGGGGCATGTATATGTAGGATGAGAGGTCAGATAAGAGCCGTCGGCTGTGCAACTCGTTTCGGTAACCGTCGCACGTAGAACCTAACCAGCGCGCAACCGAATGACGACACACGCACACGACGCTCATCGTAAAAAGGGCCATTTATGGATGGAAAGTAACTGTTTCTGGGAAAAGAGGAGGTGATAGCACGTGTCAGTTGAAGAAAAGGTAAAAAACATCATCGTTGAAAAACTGAGTGTTGAACCGGATGAGGTCGTAATGGCAGCATCTTTTGTCGATGACCTTGGTGCAGATTCACTTGATCTAGTTGAACTAATAATGGCTATGGAAGAAGGGTTTGACATGGAAATCGCTGATGATCAGGCAGAAAAACTCCAAACGGTTCAAGATGTCATGGACTATATAAAGAAGCATGCTTAATGCGGTATTAGGCCGTATACGGGTCGGGATGCTTAAGCAGCCTCCCGAACAGATTAGTGCGCGTCCGTAAATAGCCTTTAACAGAGATGCTCACTAAATGAGTTTCCGGATGGTAAATTCCTTCCAGCTGTAGAACAAAGAAGGTCGTTTAAAGATGAACGTGATTATCGGATCCGATCATGCTGGTTATCAAATGAAGGAAAAAGTGATTGCCCATCTCCTCAAGCTAGGCATTGAAGTGGAAGACGTGGGGACTCACGATGAAGAATCTGTGGATTACACAGACTTTGGGAGACAAGTGGCCAGCAAGGTATCAGATGCCAGTTTTGATCGCGGCATCTTGATGTGTGGGACCGGCCTTGGCATGTCCATGGTTGCCAACCGGTTCCCGCGTGTGCGTGCCGCACTGGCCAACGATCTTTTTTCAGCCATCATGAGCAGGCGCCACAATGACTCCAATATCTTAGTCATGGGTGGTCGACTGATCGGCGACACACTTGCCATGCAGTTAGTGGATACATGGCTCGACACCCCTTTTGAAGGGGGACGCCACCAACGCCGTCTCGAAAAGATGGATGCCGAGTAACTGCATGCGGTTCAGTGGAAGGTCGAATGTTCAGAAACGGCCGACCAGAGACAGCCCGGAAAATGGAGTTTCGGCTTGAGCGACAACGTACCCGTTCGATTCGTCGTGGCAGAAGAGCCGGTTTGTGTGAGGCGTTTTCGTTCTGTGTGCAAAATGAAACATGAGCCCTTTGTATGAGCCGTCCTGCCTGGAAAGAATATTTTATGGATATTGCCCTGCTGGTGGCAAGGCGCTCAACATGTCGCCGCCGCCGGGTAGGAGCTATTACGGTAAGAGACAAACGAATTCTTGCAACCGGTTATAATGGGGCGCCTTCAGGACTGCCTCATTGCCTCGATATCGGATGCCTGCGTGAGGAGATGGGGATACCCTCTGGTGAGCGACATGAACTGTGCCGAGGACTTCATGCCGAACAAAACGTCATCATTCAAGCTGCCTACCACGGAGTCCCCATTAAAGGGGCTACTCTCTACTGTACGAACCTTCCCTGTTCCATCTGTTCCAAGATGCTTATCAACGCAGGTATTAATGACATCATATATCAGGAAGGTTATGCAGACTCTATGACAGAGGAAATGCTGAGCGCTGCAGGTGTGACAGTTGTCCAGATCGATTAGGTTTGACCGAAAGAGTCGCAACCGTAGAATCGGAAACCGGATGCCCTGTGTTCTGTTGCCGTTAAAACTTCCGTCGCACATAGGGATAGTTTCAGTAGATGGCATTTGGAGGGGATGACTATTATCGATTAGCCGATAACCGTTCCCCAATGACGAACACCAGGAGGCCAAGCACATGAAATGTCCATATTGCCGTGAGATAGAGAACAAGGTGATCGATTCGAGGATGACTAAAGAGGGGCACTCGGTCAGGCGTCGCCGTGAATGTCTAGGCTGCAACCACCGATTCACCACTTATGAACGGGTTGAGGAGGTGCCACTCGTTCTGATCAAGAAAGATGGCAGGCGGGAGACCTTTGATCGGACCAAGGTCCTTGCAGGAATGCAGAAGGCGTGTGAAAAGCGCAACATCAGCATAAACACGCTCGAAGAGTCTGTGGATGAACTTGCGCGTGAACTCCAGGAGATGGGAGAAAAAGAGATTCCCTCTTCTATAGTGGGCAGCCGAATCATGACGAAACTGCAGGGATTGGATGATGTGGCTTATGTCAGGTTTGCTTCGGTGTACCGAGAGTTTAAAGACATCAATGACTTTATGTCCGAACTGAAGGATTTGCTTGCTGCTCCCGAGAAAACAACTTAGGTCCTCACCAGATAACTAGAGGGCAAACCGTTTAGGGTCTTTGATAATCGTGGACGAAACTTACATGAAAATGGCCCTTGAGTTGGCTGAACAGGGTCGCGGTTGGACGTCCCCCAACCCAATGGTTGGTGCAGTAATTGTTAAGGACGGCACCGTTGTCGGAAAAGGTTTCCATCAGGCCGCCGGGACACCCCATGCTGAGATTCATGCCCTTGATGACGCCGGGGAGAAGGCAGGGGGAGCCACGCTTTATGTGAGTCTGGAGCCATGCAACCACACGGGCCGGACACCGCCGTGCACGCAGGCAATCCTGAAGAGTGGGATCAAACGGGTCGTTGCTGGGATGACGGACCCCGATCCCCGCATCACCGGCGGAGGACTCGATTTTCTAAAAAGTCAGGGTATCGATGCATCGGTTGGGGTCTGTGAAGATGCGTGTCAGCGCATCAATGAGATTTTCATCAAATACGTCACCACATCACTCCCCTTCGTCATTCTGAAATGTGCGGCTACGATGGACGGGTGCATTGCAACTCGATCAGGGGATTCGAAGTGGATTACTAATCCCCTATCAAGGCAATTCGTCCACGAATTGCGTCATGCCGTTGACGCGGTAATGGTCGGCATTGGAACCGTGCAAAAGGACGACCCAAGGCTGACAACCCGCCTTGAAGGCCACAAGGGATCAGATCCCATGCGGATCGTGCTCGACAGGGGCCTATCGATTGCTCCAGACGCCCAGCTGTTGCATCTTACATCGGATTCTGATACCTTGATCGTGACCGGCAGTGAGCCTGCGGCCGACAAGAGGGTGCTCATAGAAGAGTCAGGGGCACGTCTTCTTGCGTTAAACGACGGAGCTGGCCAAATTGACCTCACGGTCCTAGTGGGTGAGTTGGGCAAGATGGGGATTACCAGCCTGCTGATCGAAGGAGGGAGCCAAGTTAACGGCTCGGCCTTGAGGGCAGGCATTGTGGACAAGATCTATCTGTTTTATGCCCCCAAGATTTGCGGCGGCGAGGGGATTCCCGTATGCGGAGGCACGGGCGTAAACCTCATGGAAGAAAGCCTGCAGGTCACCGACATATCCGTTCGTCGCTTCGTAGACGATGTGATGATAGAAGGCTATCTGAATAACACCGGGGTGGACA
Organism: Desulfobacteria bacterium; assembly: GCA_030145395.1. Taxonomy (GTDB): domain Bacteria; phylum Desulfobacterota; class Desulfobacteria; order Desulfobacterales. The sequence goes on along the minus strand of JAQYVR010000178.1, from coordinate 7,198 downwards.
GAAGCCCCAGAAGTAATTAACTTTTGTCACTTTGGCTTACTTCTATATTCTTGGCGTTTGTAAAGGAGATTTAGTTTAGTGTTTACCGGTATTGTGGAAGGACTTGGAACGGTTAAATCGTTGACGCGAGCGGCGGGCGGCATGCGGATGGGAATTCGAGCTGACTTTCCCATAAACCAAGTCAAGATGGGCGATAGTATTGCTGTGAGCGGGACTTGTCTGACTATCGTCGATTTTCAGAACAATATTCTCGGTGTTGACGTGGCCCCGGAGACACTTTCAAAAACAACTCTGGGACGCGCAAAGGTTGGGGACAGAGTAAACCTGGAGCAGGCATTACGTTTCGGTGACCGTCTTGGGGGACACCTGGTGAGCGGACACGTTGACGGCGTTGGTGTGTTGAAGACCAAGCAGCCGGTGGCGAATGCCATACTATTTACCTTCGGGGTGCCTGAAGCCCTTTCGCACTATATTGTCAAAAAAGGTTCTATTGCTGTTGACGGCATCAGCCTTACAGTTAACGCATGCAATAACACATCTTTCGAAGTGAGCATCATTCCTCACACAGCCAAGATAACCACAATGGGGTTCACGGAAGCAGGAGATCCCGTGAACATTGAGACGGATATGATAGGAAAATATGTTGAGAGCTTCACCCGTCCATTTTCTGAAATAGAGACACGTGCGAAGGATACAGGTTCGTCTATTGACGAAAAGCTGCTCTCAAAGACAGGATTCATGTAGTTTCTTACCAAGGAAGAGGAGAGTTATATGCAGCGCATAACCATAGATCAAGCTATTGAAGACATCAGACAGGGCAAAATGGTCATTCTCGTTGATGACGAGGACCGAGAAAACGAGGGGGACCTCACCATAGCTGCCGAAAAAGTGACACCTGAGGTGATCAATTTCATGGCCAAGCACGGCAGGGGACTTATCTGCCTCTCTTTGACCCCGCAAAAAGTGGAAGCCCTGGACTTGCCTCCAATGTCGGACAGTAACACGTCACGCTTTCAGACCGCATTCACGGTCTCTATTGAAGCCAGACATGGCGTGACCACAGGTATCTCTGCGGCAGACAGGGCCACAACGATTCTGGCGGCAGTCTCCGATGACGCCAAACCGACAGACCTGGTTCGCCCTGGTCATGTGTTTCCCATACGGGCACGAAAAGGCGGCGTCATTGTCCGGTCCGGGCAGACAGAAGGATCAGTAGACCTGGCGCGACTCGCGGGCTTGACGCCGGCAGGAGTGATTTGTGAAATCATGAAAGAAGATGGCACCATGGCCAGGATGCCTGATCTTAAAAAATTCTCGGAAGATCATGAAATAGGGATCTGCACAATCGAGGACCTTATTGAATACCGACTACGGACCGAGTGTTTCGTTCACCCTGTGGCCACCACGGTCCTTCCCACAAGTCCTGCGGGTGATTTCAAGACCATTGTTTACGAGAATGACGTGGATAGTTTGCTGCATATTGCCCTAGTCAAGGGCGAAATCGATTCTGACAAACCCACTCTGGTCCGCGTGCATTCGGAATGTCTTACAGGTGATGTTTTCGGTTCCATGCGCTGCGACTGCGGAGAACAACTTCATGCTGCTCTTAAGATGATTGAGCAGGATGGTACAGGGGTTGTTCTTTACATCCGCCAGGAAGGCAGGGGGATCGGCCTTCTCAACAAAATGAAGACTTATGAATTGCAGGATCAGGGACACGATACAGTGGAAGCTAACGAGATTCTCGGGTTCCAACCCGACTTAAGGAACTACGGCATTGGCGCTCAGATACTCGTACACCTCGGTGTCCGCGAGATGCGCCTCATGACCAACAATCCAAAGAAGATGGTGGGCCTTGACGGGTATGGACTGAAAGTGGTCGAACAGGTACCGATTGAAATGACGCCCAATGAACACAATGAGAGATATCTCAGCTGTAAAAAAGCAAAAATGGGCCACCTTCTGAAACTCGACGCTAAACGATAAATTGCCCAAGGAGGCGCCACCATGCCAAATGTATATGAAGGAAAGATCTCTGCCGAGGGGAAAAAGTTCGGTTTGGTTGTGAGCCGCTTTAATGATTTTGTGAGTGACAGGCTCCTGGCCGGTGCCATAGACGCCCTCAGTCGTCACGGGGCGAGTGATGAGGAGATCGACATCGTGAAAGTGCCCGGCGCGTTCGAAATTCCACTCATGGCACAGAAGATGGTTGAAAAAGAAAAGTATGATGCTGTTATCTGTCTTGGGGCAGTGATCCGCGGATCTACGCCCCATTTTGAATACGTCAGCTCAGAGGTTTCCAAAGGGGTCGCCATGGTCGGGCTTGAGTCAGGCGTACCGGTTATCTTTGGTGTGGTGACCACAGATACCTTGGAGCAGGCTATAGAAAGAGCAGGCTCAAAGGCTGGCAATAAAGGCTGGGCTGCAGCCGTAGCTGCCATAGAAATGGCCAACCTGGTGGAGTCTGTTGAGAAGGCCTAGACCGAGGCGAGCCCAGTCAGATTAAGCACATAAAACAGGTATGAGTATTTAAGGTTCCTTATTTGACAGGGCGAGCAGAAAAACGGACAGACAGTGCACAGCAAAAGATGGGGAATCGTCGGCGCTCAAGAGAGCTTGCCATGCAGGCTCTTTTTCAAATTGAAATGAACCAGGATCACTCAATGGAAGATGTTGAGTTGTTCTGTAAACATTTCAGAGTCTCGAAGCATGTAAAACCTTTTTTCCTTCGACTGGTCGAAGGCGTAAAAGAATTTCAACCTGATATCGACTCTTTGATTAAGCATTTTTCAGAGAACTGGAAGCTCAGCCGCATGTCCAGAGTCGATCGCAACGTCATGAGGATCGCCGTTTACGAGCTACTTCATTGCGACGATATTCCGCCTAAGGTCTCCATTAATGAAGCAATAGATATCGGGAAAAGGTTCGGCACCGAGGATTCTGGCGCCTTTATTAATGGCATCCTGGATGGTGTCCGTATCTCCCTCGAAAAGGAAAACCCCCTCTAATCCCCTCAGCCTGACATAACCTGTAAATGCAAGTCACCTAACCCGTTTCGACACCTTGAGGATCTTCGGTCAGTTTCAGGAACACAGCCTCAAAATTACGCTCCTCGGCACCCGCTTTTTGTCTCAGTTCGGATGCAGTTCCAACGGCAATCAAGCAACCTTCGTGTATAATCCCTATGCGATCACACACCTCTTCAGCCATGGCAAGAGTGTGCGTGGACATGAATATGCTGACACCCGTGTTGGCAAGAGATCTGAAGAGGCCCTTCACGAGCCTGCCACCTTTTGGATCCAATCCCACCATGGGTTCGTCGACCACAATTACCTTGGGTTCGTGTATGAGAGCCGCTGACATTACTATCCGTTGCTTCATGCCGTGGGAATAGCTTTCAATCAAATCTCCCGCCCACTCGTCCATCTCAAACAGGGCCACCAGTTCTTTTATTCTTGCTTCCATGCGGCCCTTATCCATGCTGTAGAGCGATGCCACAAACTGAAGACACTCAACACCTGTGAGCTTCTCGTAAAGAAAGCCGCGGTCCGGGATAAAACCTGTAACCTGTTTGGCCCCGACCGGATCTTCAGCCAAATCCTTTCCATCAATGATGATGGTCCCATCTGTGGGCTGCAAGATACCAGCCATCATCTTAATCGTTGTGGTTTTTCCAGCTCCATTTGGCCCCAAAAAACCAAAGATTTCACCTGCTGGAATCTCTAATGATACATCATCGACAGCCGTGAGCCTGTCATAGCGCTTTGTCAGGTGTATTAAACTAATCATTCAGTGTTCATCCTATAATGGTTATTTGTTGTTCGTTATTGAATGGTGCGGAGCGTAAAGGACAGAAGCGTGTTCACTATCATCGCGCCTCAAGAATCGTTAGCTTAACCTGACCGATGACCCGTACCATCTCAGCCTGGCGGTCCAGATCACCTTCAACAAACTTAATGTGGGTCACATCAGCCGGCATTTGTCCCATCAGAGTGTCCAAAGCCGTCCACTCCCCTATAAAGACCTCGTTCCAAGCATGATAGTAGAATCGGCCACGCGTGTAAACCAGACCAACACTCACTTTCGCAGGAATTCCCGCAGACCTGGCAAGTGCAGCAAAAAGCACCGCATGCTCGTTGCAATCTCCGGCCTTGGCCTTGAGTGTGTCCAAGGCATTCGGAACAGAAACGGTGGCACGCTTGTCGAGTGAGTCGTAAACCCAGTTCAGGATTTGCCGGGCCTTGGCCTCATCCTTTTCCAGTTGTCCAACGATGGTATCCGCCAAAGTCTTAATGGTTGGGTGGTCACTCTGGATGAAGGGGCTGGCTTTGAGATAAGGCCCCACTTGAACCTTTTTGTAAACATCCCTCGCTGCATTTGACTCAAGGGCAATTTCCAATATAGATCCCGTAAGGCGCTGACGTCCTGAATCCAAGTCAAGTCCTTCCGGATCAATCCCTTCTATCTGAATCTTCAGATAGGCCAGATTTGTCGGTTCTGCCAGCACCCTATTAGCCGGAATCGAGACCGCTTCAGCCATGTCGAGCTCCGGATCAGACCTGATCCCCAATCGGGCCTCGTCCTCCGTGGTTTTGACCATCCGAAACCCCATTAGACCTTCTTCCTTCAGGCGCTCCCCGTTGGGCCCAATCCAGGCAAGGACCTCAAGGCCGGCAAAGGTGGTCTTAACCTTGTAGGCTTCCCACTTTCGGCCGTTCAAAACCATAGTCTCCTGACCTATGACACTCACTTCCACGGGCTTTTGGGCCATGATCGATGGATCAAAAAGACTAAGCTGATAGCGTTCACCCACTACCAGCCCTTTTTTCATAAGGTGGGGCCACAAACCAAGCGACAACAAGGGCTTCTCCTCCAGCACAATCTTCGATTCTCTCATGTCACCACCGAACCCGGTATGAAGAACCAGGTATTGGCCCTCAACCCTACCCCTGGCCTCAAAACGGACCATGCCAGAGTCCAACATAAATATAAAGGATCGCAAGGAAGCATCATGGTTGAGATGGCCTATGATTTCAGTGGAGATCCGGTGGACAGCCCCGATTGCGCGTAGAGTCATCATTGCGCTTTCTAAAACTATATAACCTTCCGACTCCTTTACTGTCCGGGAATGGACAAATCCAATTTTGTCGTCACCATGATAGATGCCCATCCATGTTTCGCTCTCCTCGATTGAGGAGCTGTCCTGATGTGTTGCAAGGGTTACAGGTTCCGGCCTGAAATAAGACCTCTTAACCAACATTCCCATCATAACAAGCCAAACAACTACGACTCCAAGCCCAAGGACGTTGAATAGTCTTTTCTTCCTAAACTTCACGGGTTCCGTATAACATGGAAACACTTGCTTGGAAAGAGCACAGCGTTCACTCCTTTTGCGGTTGATTTTACGTCAACATTATACTAATAGAGCTTTTTAGGAAAAGGAGGGCTTTTCATGTCCATTGCGGATATCATTAGGTATTATCAGAGCCCCGGCAAAAATCTGAAATCAAATAAGAGTTTGCCCCCTTCTGACAATGTCAACGCCTACCTCAATTTTCTCACCATTGATGATGTGATTTACCGCTATATACGGAATAACTGCAAAACCAGAGATGCTCTGACAAAGGTCACGGCTGAAGCGTACAACAAAAAGTACAGGAAGAATTATGGTCGTAAGGCCTTTGGCGGTAAGACAGTACTTGTACGCGCCGGAATTGATGTCCCAGTGGACGGCAATGGCCAGGTCACCGGAATCGAAAGGATTCGACTTGCGATACCCACCATCGAGGAGCTTTCCGGTTATGGTGCACGAGTGGTTGTGATAGGTCACCAAGGACGGACCGGCAAGAGTGATTTCATTGGCCTTGACCAACATGCCAGAATCATTAGAAAGCTGATAAACCGTCCATCGCAGCCGAAGAAGACGGTCAAGTATCTGGGTAACCTGACTGAAGAAAAGGTGATGACCAAGAAGATTAGTCTGATGGATGACGGTGAAATCTTGATCCTTAACAATGTTCGCTTCCTGATGGATGAGGTTTTCATCGACGACAAGGCAGGACTTAGACCGCACGAAATGAATATTGGCTCTCGATATGTCTCTATAATCGCACCTCTGATCGATTTCTATGTAAACGACGCCTTCAATACATCCCACCGCAAGCATGCCTCTATGATAGGGTTCACGAATGTCATCAATCTCGTTGGCAGACAAACCGAAATCGAAATGTCGGAAAACAAGCAGGTCATCCACATAATAGAATACCCTTTTATCCCGGTTTTTGGCGGTGTCAAGGTAGGCGATTATGTGGGTCTGATCAAGAACTCAGTCCTCTCTGAAAAGGTCTCGTGCATCCTGTTGGCAGGCACCCCCGGAATAATTGCCCTTCTTACCAGGGAGATAAGGCCCGGGGAACGCTACAATTTTGGAGGGGCCACACAGAACTTCTTGGACAAGAACGTCAGTAAGAGCCTGGAAAAACTTTTTCGAGATCTTTTCAATCGTCCGGCAGGCCGAAAAAAGCTGATTACGCCGGTTGACTTTCTCGTCCAGCATAACTCGAATATCATCAATATGACCCCGGAAGAAATCCATAACCATCCTGAAAAGGATCAATTCAATCTGTGGAGCATTGGCGAAAAGACCACCAGACGGTTTGTGACCCGCCTCCTGAAGGCCAGGACCATCTATAAGAAGGGTCCTGTGGGAAAGGCTGAGGAATATGGGTTTGAAGCACCAGAACGGGCCATATTGAAAGCAATTTTGCAGGCTCAACAAAACGGTGCCTACACAATCACTTCGGGTGGTGACAGCACAGAGATCGCAAAACAACTGGGATTTGATGAACAATCGCTTTTTTCACGCCTGAGCGACGCGGGCGGCGCCTTTGTTCATGTACTGGAAGGAAACCGGATCCCTTGGCCCATGCTTCAATTGAATACACACTGGAACATGTTCTACGGAAAAAACCCGAGATACGGACTTCCATTCAATTACACCCTGAAACCACGTTACCGCGTAGAGTTGTCCATCCCCCAGAATGGTCTCCCCAAACCGCTTCGTTATGACCCGTCGCGCTAAGATCACCTTAGCCCTCTCAGTCCTCGCAGTTGCGGGATGCCTCATTATAGCTGTGTGCGCCATCTGGCCACACCTTTGGGACAGGATGGTGTCATGGTATGCCCTGGTTACAGACCA
>JAQYVR010000163.1 GCA_030145395.1 Desulfobacteria bacterium | reverse complement strand
TTCGGGAATATGCAGAGGCGATCCTCATCGCCGTCATCCTCGCCCTTTTTATCCGCACCTTTGTCGTACAGGCGTTCAAAATCCCCTCTGGTTCCATGAAGCCGACCCTTTTGATTGGGGATCATATCCTGGTAAATAAATTTATTTACGGCATTAAGATTCCATTCTCAAATTTCACCCTTATCCCGGTCAAGGACCCCGAACGGGGAGATATAATAGTATTCAAATTCCCTGAAGATCCCAAAAAGGATTTTATAAAACGGGTCGTTGGCTTACCGGGTGATACAGTCCAAATCCGTGACAAAAGAGTCTATATTAACGACAAACCTATGGAGGATCCCTATGGTACCTATATGGATCCCCATTTTATCCCACTCGGGGCTCGCCCGCGGGACAACCTGGATCCTGTCACTGTTCCAATCGATTCCTTCTTTGTCATGGGAGACAATCGTGATCACAGTTACGACAGCCGGTTTTGGGGGTTCGTGGACCTGTCAGCAGTCAAAGGTAAGGCCTTTATCATCTATTGGTCATGGAACAGCGAAGATACAGGTGTAAGGTGGGGGCGATTAGCAAGCCTGCTACATTGAGGGTGGCCTGCCAAGAAGCCATTTCAAAACCACATCTAACGCTCGATGGCTGTGTTGTCCCGCGAATTGAAATACTCACGTACTGACGTGTACGCTCCGTTTTAAATTCGCGGGAAGCCTTGCCCTCAAACGCGATCTGCGGCTTTGAAACGGCTTCTAGTGTCGTTTCTCAGAAGTTTCCTCAAAAAATATGGGTTCGCCGTCAAGCCATCTTCCTTGGTCCGTGACCATTTTCGAGACGTCAGCTTTGTTCCGTAGATGCTCCATGTCGCTCTGAAAAGGCTTTTGGCATTCGATGACTGATGAAAGTTGTTCCTGAGAGGAGATACTGTATGAACTTTTTACGAAGGCGTCATTTTTTGGCTTGACCTGTCAAGGAACTTGGTGCTATTTGAACATCGGTTTTCATTGCAGGGAGGATAGCAAGTCCGTGGTTGTAGACTGCATTATAGCAGTGGATCTCTTGAGCCTCTTTACCAATCAGGTAAAGGGGCTTTTTTTTGGTAGGAGGAACTTGTGACACTTGCCAAGAAAGACGTCCTTGAAATGGAAAGTCTTTCCGTTGAGGAAATTGAGACCATCCTGGACACTGCGGAAACTCTAAAGGAGATATCGACCCGTCCTATAAAGAAGGTACCCACCCTCCGAGGCAAGACCGTTGTCCACTTCTTCTATGAACCGAGCACCAGAACCAAGATTTCCTTTGAAATTGCAGCAAAAAGACTGAGCGCTGATACTGTGAGCATCTCGGCCTCGACCAGCAGTATTGTCAAAGGGGAGACTCTGGTTGACACTGCCAAAAATCTTGAAGCAATGAACCCGGATGCGATTGTAATCCGCCATAGCGCTGCCGGGGCACCCCACCTGCTGGCCCGACTTGTCGAAGCTTCTGTAATCAATGCAGGTGACGGTATGCACGCCCACCCCACGCAGGCGCTTCTGGACATGATGACAATCCGAGAAAAAAAGGGACGCCTTGCCGGACTAAGGGTTGCCATCATCGGTGACATTGCCCATAGCCGCGTGGCCCGCTCCAATATCGTGGGCCTTAACAAGACCGGCGCAGAGGTTATCCTGGCCGGACCTCCCACTATGATCCCTATGGGGGTTGAAACTCTGGGGGCACATGTTACGTATCATGTTGAGGAGGCCATCAAGGATGCAGATGTCATTATGGCCCTGCGCATTCAAAAAGAGCGTCAGCAGGCGTTTGTGTTCCCTTCTGAGCGGGAATACTCACAATGTTACGGATTGACAGAGAAGAAGCTTGTCGGAGCAAAGGGAGACGTCCTGATCATGCATCCCGGACCGATTAATAGGGGTGTTGAAATAGCCCCTGAGGTTGCTGAGGGTCCTTACTCGGTCATTTTGGATCAGGTTACCAATGGCGTGGCTATTCGAATGGCACTCCTTTATCTTCTTCTGGGAGGTCCACGTTGACGAGCATACTGATTAAGGGCGGGCATGTAATTGATCCAGAAACCGGTATGGACGGCCTGTTCGATATTGTCGTTGAGAATGGAACCATAAAGAAAGTGGAAAAGCCCAAGGGCAAGAGAAAAAGCGCCAAAGGAAAAGGTAAGAGCCCTCAACCCGAACTGATTGATGCCTCAGGAAGAATCGTGACTCCCGGACTTATTGATATGCATGTACACCTCCGTGAACCGGGCCACGAATATAAGGAGACTGTTGAAACAGGCTGCCTGGCTGCAGCCCACGGGGGGTTCACAACCATATGCTGCATGCCGAATACAGACCCGGTCAATGACAATCAGTCAGTCACAGACTATATTCTCAAAAAGGCAGGAATGGCTGGAACGGTGCGTGTTCGCCCTGTGGGTGCGATAAGCAGGGGACTCTGCGGGGAAGGTTTGGCTGACTTTGGAGAGCTAAAGGCAGCTGGCGTTGTAGCTCTATCTGATGATGGCAACCCTGTGATGAACGCCCAGCTGATGCGACGCGCGTTGGAGTATTCTAAAGGGTTTGACCTATTGGTAATCGCCCACTGCGAGGACCGGGATCTCACCGCAGACGGGGTGATGAACGAGGGGACCACAGCCACCCGTTTGGGCCTTCCAGGCATTCCCAATGCCGGAGAGACGGTAATGGTAGCCAGGGACATTGGTCTATGTGAGCTAACCGACTCACCTCTTCATATCGCCCATGTAAGCGCCGAAGGCTCAGTGCAACTGATTCGTGATGCAAAAGCTCGAGGGCTGCCAATAACGGCTGAAACTGCGCCCCACTACTTTTCTCTGACCGAAGGGGCCGTCATGGACTATAATACAAATGCCAAGGTACACCCTCCCCTTCGCACCGCCAAAGACACGGATGCGATACGACTTGCCATTGCCGACGGAACCATCGATGTCATTGCCAGTGACCACGCCCCACACACGAGTATCGAAAAAGATGTAGAGTTCGATCAAGCTGCAAATGGCTTGATCGGTCTGGAGACCTCTCTCTCCTTGAGCCTGCAATTGGTGGAAAAGGGCTTGATTGACTTGAACACCCTGGTTGCCAAGATGTCGATCAACCCGGCTCGGATTCTGAATCTCACCCATGTTGGCCTGAAGCCCGGGAACCCAGCAGACCTTACCATCATAGACCCGGAAAAGAAATTCACCATTGATGTCAATACGTTTCGGTCTAAGAGCAGAAACACTCCTTTCAATGGCTGGAATCTCAAAGGTAAGGCAGTTCTGACCATGGTGGGTGGAAAAATCGTTTTCCAGGAAGACTGATGCAAAACCTGTTGGTTGTCGATGATGACCTGAGCATGCGTGAGATGCTCGAGGTCATGCTAACATCAGAGGGATATGACGTAGACTTTGCAGAAGACGGCGCTAAGGCGATCCGGATGCTGAAGGACAAAGCATATGATCTGATCCTTTGCGATATCAGGATGGAACCTGTGGGCGGGCTCGAAGTCCTCCGTAAGGCAAAGCGCCGCCTACATCAAACCGTGGTTATCATGATTTCAGCATTTGCGACCACTGAAACGGCCGTGGAGGCCATGAAAGAAGGGGCTTATGATTACATCCCAAAGCCTTTTAATGTCGATGAGGTAAAAGAGACGATCAGGAATGCACTCGACAGAAGGACCCTTGAATTCGAAAAGGAGGCCCTGGAGGCCCAGCTGAAAAAGACCTACCACTTTGGGCATATTGTAGGTAACAGCGCAGCAATGATGAAGATCTACAATGCGATCAACCAGGTTGCTGACACGCGAGCCAATCTGCTCATCACCGGAGAGAGCGGCACAGGCAAGGAGCTAATCGCCCGGGCAATCCATGAGAACAGCGCCAGAAAGGACAACCCGCTCACTGTCATTCACTGTGGCGGCATTCCAGAAACCTTAATGGAAAGCGAACTATTTGGGCATAGAAAAGGGGCCTTTACAGGAGCAATTGATAACAAAAAGGGGCTTTTCGAGGTGAGCCACGGAGGGACCGTCTTCTTAGATGAGGTCGCAGAACTTACCCATAGTGTCCAGGTGAAAATCCTGCGGGTAGTGCAAGAAAAGGCATTCAAACCAGTGGGAGAGACACGGGATGTTGAGGTAGATGTGCGTATTATTTGTGCCACGAATAAGAACCTCGAAGACGAGGTGATTGCCGGCAACTTCAGGGAGGACCTTTATTATCGCTTAAATGTTATTCATATCGATGTGCCTCCACTCCGAGAACGGAGGGAGGATCTCACGGCCCTATCGCAACATTTTCTTGAAAAATACGCTGGCGAGACGGGCAAATCGATCCACAAACTGTCATCCTATGCCCTCGATATGCTGGCTCGCTATGATTTCCCGGGAAATATCAGGGAACTTGAAAACATGATCGAAAGAAGCGTGGCCCTTGAGACCACTAATATTATCCTCCCTGAAAGCCTTGCCCTCTCCACGTACAAGAGGGGTGGAAAAGGCCCTCAAGAGGCGGAATTCTACAACATTGATATTCCACCGACCGGCCTTGACCTCGACGCGGTCCTATCCGAGGTGGAACGAGGTTACTTGATAAAGGCCCTGGAGGTGTCAGGGGGAGTTAAGCAAAAGGCAGCGGAACTTCTCGGGATTAAGGCCGAGTCCTTCCGGTATCGTTTCGACAAGTACGCCATGAGTCCCTCGGACAAAGAGGGGCCGGAAGATAGATAGGAATTGCGGGCCAAGCGTGAAAAATTCCCGGTGAAGCGTGAAAAATTCCCGGTGTCATATCTGATCCGGATAGCCGCATATGTTAACGAACTCAAAATCTTGTTAATGCAACAGACGTAAGTGCTTGTAATTCCCATTTTTTTCGCATTGATCTAATAAAAAAACAGGTTGTCCGTGATTCTGGTACGCAAATTGCTCTTCTTACGCCTGAAAATTGAATTTTTAAAACGGAAGGGGGTGGATCACAAAACAGGAGTTTCTTGGATCGAGAAATTGGCTAACGCAACTTTTTGATATACTACACATTTGGAAGGGAGGTGT
>JAQYVR010000079.1 GCA_030145395.1 Desulfobacteria bacterium | reverse complement strand
TGCTTCAGGTTATTCTAGGTTGTCCTTGAGATAAGCATAGTCGGAAATCGCTGTCCACTTGCGGGCCATTTTCATGTAAGCCCTCTGCGCTTCGAGGATCTCTTTGAATTTGGCGTCACCTTCTGCACTTGCGTCCAGGAGTTCGTCATTCACTTTCTTCATGGCAGAGATGATCTCCGGGGAGAAGGTGCGGATCTTCACTTCCGGATACTCTTTTTCGATCGATGCCCAGTTGACCGCACTTTCATGATAAGAGCGGGCGTACATGTCGTAGGCAGCAAACTGCATGGCGATAGTCAGGATCTCCTGCAGGTGTTTTGGTAGCCCATCAAACTTTTCCTGGTTGACCATGAACTGTAGCTCAGTCGCCGGCTCATGCCAACCTGTATAGTAGTAAGGGGCAATTTTCTGGAAGCCCATGTTCAGGTCAAGGGAGGGGCCGACCCATTCGAGAGCATCGATTGTGCCGCGATCGAGGGCTGTATAGAGTTCGCCCGGGGCAATATTGGTGACGACAACGCCAAGTTTGGAGAGAACTTCACCGGCGAATCCGGGGATGCGCATCTTCAGACCTTTAAAGTCGTCGAGGGTGTTGATCTCCTTGCGGAACCATCCACCCATCTGGTTGCCGGTGTTACCGCCAGGGAAGGCATAGACGCCATGCTTGTCGTAAACCTGTTTCATCAGCTCCATGCCGCCGCCGTAATAGAACCAGGCGTACTGCTCGGGGGCAATCATTCCGAATGGCATGGTGGTAAAGAACATGGTGTTAGCGTCCTTGCCCTTCCAGTAGTAGGAGGCCGAGTGGCCCATTTCATACTGGCCGGCTTTGACCATGTCGAGGATGCCAAATGCAGCTTTATGCTTGTTGGATGAGTCGATGCGGATTTCCAGCTCACCATTTGACATGGTTTTGACCATGTCAGCCATCTTGATAACGGCATCACCGAAGATAGGGAAGCCGGTTCCCCATGTCTGGGCTAGCTTCCAGATAATGGCTTTTTTCTCAACTTTTACAGCTTCTGCTTTGGGTGCTTGTTGTTGCTCCCCGCAGGCCGTCAACCCTAGAAATGCGACGCAGACTAACAGGCTGGTAGACAACTTCACAAAACGCTTCATTTGTTTCATCTTTTCTCCTCCTTTGTGTGTTTTACGACTTGATTTGTCCGTCTGAAAATTTCAGACTCTCCACGAGAAACCGTCAATGCACAGATTTAAACTATGCCCGAAACTAAGTCTTTGTCAATGTTCTGGATGTAATGTTTTCAGGAGGTTGCCTGTTTTTCACGGCTTGACGATTACTTTGCGGATGTTACCTTTAATGCTTAGCTATAGTGATAATTTTAAACTAGCAGCCTGTCGGACTATCTGGGCTGAAGCGAAGATTTGACCGTTTGAGAACAGATTTTGGCTCTTTTGAGAGTAATAGCCGTAGCTATTGATCGAAAAGGAGCTGAAATATGGACCAAACAGGCGGATTTGCAGCCAGTTCATGGTTAGTGCGACAGGTTGCTAGTCGCTTGCTAATTTTTATCCGGTACCTTTCTATCCTTATGTGATTGATATGGCACATGTTAACGGGGCCCTGCATGCTGCGCATCAAGCTACTTCGCAATCTACTTTTTCTTTCTCTGGCGATTACGATTCTCTTACCAGGATATGAATATCTTGTTCTCCATCCCTCCTACAAAAATCTATTAACCGAAGAAACTGAGAATGAAGCTGTACGCTACGCCAGTTACATGGTGCGCACGCTCGGACTTGAGAATCAATCTCTGACCAAAGACCGACTCCCCGAAGCTCTGGATGAAAGCTTGCAACCGGTCAAAAGAGATAAACAATTGCTCAAGCTGCGTATTTTTTCGTCCCTTGGAGAAATTATTTTTTCCACAAAAGCTGATGAGATCGGCACCTTAAATGAAAAGACTTACTTTCGTGAAATTGTTGCCAAAGGGCAGGTCTACTCGAAGGTTGTTCAGAAGGATCGGAAGACTGCAGACGGTGTAACGACCAAAACAGATATTGTTGAAACCTATGTCCCCTTTATGGCGAACGATTCCTTTGGCGGTGCGATCGAGGTTTACTACGATGTAACCGACAGTATCGACAAGGTTAAGGCCATCTCTTTTCATTCCATTTTTACGGCAGCTTTGCTGTCTCTTGTGTTCTTGGTTGCTATCGGCATCGCTCTTAAGCGGACTTACTTGAGTTTCCAGGAGAGAGATGCGGCAGAGGAGTCCCTGAAGGTTGCCAATGAAGCCCTTGAGGAAAGGGTTAATGAACGGACAGGAGAGCTCTCGGATGCCAACGAACAGCTGATTGAGCAAATTGCTGAGCGGACCCATGCGCAAATAGCTCTGGCGGGTGCAATGGAGGACCTCAAGGTCGACCGGGAGAAACTCAATGGTATCCTGAGTTCGGTTCCTGATGGTGTCGTCCTGACGGACAATGCCTTGAATGTTTTGAATATGAACGCGACCGCAGAACGGATTCTCGACACACCACTTGAAAAAGTCCTGGGACAGTCGATCAGTCAGATCAATGACGAAGTCGATTTCCGCAAGAAAGTTGCTCAGAAGCTCAATATTACCCATGGGCCACGTTCTTTTGATCTTGAATTGTCGAGGGAGAACTCAAGCTACTCAGAGATATACCAGGTGCGAGTGTCTCAGATGGTGGCTGATGAGGAAGAAGAGTCTCCGGGTGTCATTCTGCTGCTGCGTGAAGTTACCAGAGAGCGTGAAGTTGAACGAATGAAGAGCGCATTCCTCGGCATGGCCACCCACGAATTGAATACCCCGCTGACAACAATTATCGGCTACAGCGAGCTGCTTACTTCGCCTGAAACAGCTGACAACTTCAGCGATGAACAGAAGCGAGACTGTCTGTTGCTGATTCACGACAAGGCTCTCTCCTTAGGAGGACTGGTCGATGACTTGCTTGATGTGAGTCGAGTGGAGTCTGGTCGTCCTCTAACTCTGGATTATCAAGAGTTCGCCTTTGACAGTATGATTCGTGAGGTTGTGGACATCTACGATGGTGAAGATGCCTTGCATGAATTTGTGGTCATTCTGGTGGGGGAGACTTCGCAAATCATTGCCGATCGCTTGCGTTTAAAGCAGGTTGTCGATCATCTGATCAGTAATGCTGTTAAATATGCTCCTGAGGGTGGCTGTGTCAGTGTGGAGTTGAAGCTGAGCGACGATAAGTATGAACTCAACGTGGAAGACGAAGGGATAGGAATGGGCGAAGGCCAGCTCGTTCACGTCTTCGATCGTTTCTATCGCGCGGATTCTTCCGATACCGCGGTGCAGGGTGTCGGCCTGGGAATGAGTATTGTGCGCAATATCGTCCTGGCTCACCATGGTGATATCCAGGTTGAAAGCCAGCTCGGCGAGGGGACAAGGGTCATGGTCTCTTTGCCAATAGCACCGTCTGAAGGACAGCTTGAAAGTCCCCTGCCTTTTTCAACTTCTTAACAGGCCTTTCCTGATTGACCGGTTCCAGACATGCGTTACGATTACTTTTGGAGAACCGGGCTTTATGCCCGTTTTTTGTTTTTGTGGGCCCTGTAATTACGGCCAATTACGTGTTGTTTTGTTGAAAAATACGTCTACTCCTGCCTCATTTGGACTCTTCTGGTCTACTTTATGGTCCATTTTTTCCTGTGAATATAGCACCCGTCGTCTGAACGGACCATGAACGTTCAGTCATACCTGATTTCGTATTTAGCTGAAGTTTAGAGTTTCGTGATCTTTGAAAATTTGCCGAAGCAAAAAAAGCACTTGAAGGCGCGACCCCTGGAAGAAAGAAGCCCTTTCTCTCAGGAGGCCGCTATGGCCGACAAGGGATACAGCCATATCCCCAATGCCTTGTTTGACGCTATCACGTTTTTGGCTCGGGCGTTGCCAAAACGTTCGGTTCCAACATGGCTGGAACTCCTTTTTGGTGCCATGTTGACGCAAGCTGGTTTTGTCACTGAAGCCTAACTTGCGGTCACCCCCAGACGACACTGGACCAGCTACTATAAGTGGCTCCAACAAGGCCACTGGTCATGGGTCGCTTTGGGGCTACAGACAGTCCGACTTACCCTACGTCATATCCAGGATAAACGTTGCTTTCTGGTGATTGATGACACGGTGGTTTTTCGTTGTTCGAAAAAGGCTCCTGAATCACACATTCATCACCAGCATGGGCAAAAGGCCAACCGTCCGATTTACGTCCGTGGACAGAATTGGGC
>JAQYVR010000075.1 GCA_030145395.1 Desulfobacteria bacterium | reverse complement strand
ACCATCCGTGAAGGACGAGTCGGATCCAAGACGACCGTGATGGGGTTAACCGAAACAAACCTGCAAGAAGAATCTCAATTTATTGGGGAACGGGGGAGTCTTTTCTCTTGACAGGACGCCTTTAATGGATGCGTGTAATATTCAGTTCTTCCAGATTCAAGGTTTCTGCATCTACTATTGAGTCTTTCCAGTTTCAACCTTTCGAGTAGACATTGATACAAGAAGGCTACTGCTCGAAAGGTTTACTTTCTCCAGACTGAAGATGAGCAAACAGCGACAGTTTTTGGACAGGTTCGCCAACCCCAATAGGTAGCGGCTTTCCCATCTATCCCTTGATTGGCTTCTGGCTGTTTTACCCGCCTTTCAAACGTTTGCGCTTATTGTATAACGACTGAATGTATTTAATAAGTTTTTTGTTGACATAACAATATCAACGATTCTAACCTGACCTTGTATTCCTCTCTCTTTTTGTAGGCCCGACGAACCAGGAGGGTGTGATTTTGTAGGGAGCCAATATCTTTTGATTTACAGGGAGGGCGTTAGAATGAAAAAGGAGAAATCAGTTTTTGTCATTTCCCTTATTCTTCTGGTTGTTTTACCTGCCATCGTTTATGGGCAACCCGACGCAGATTATGGCGATGCGCCGGATCCCAACTTCCCATCGTTGTATGCAAGCGGTGGGCCTCACCACATAATGCTGACTGATTCTTATGTGGGGTGGACCTCAACTCCTGAGCCGGATGCCCTGGTTCCTGATCTTGATGCAGACGATGGTGCACCTATCATGTTTGCCCATAAGAACCCAGCCGGGGTTTGGGTAGGCTATCTTAGTGTTCCAATAACAATCGCTGAAGGTGCTCCTGTAATGAATCGCTACCTGAATGTGCTTATCGACGCTGACTCGGACGGGACCTGGTGTAACATCCCTGGAGAGTGGGTGGTTAGGAACTACCCCTTGTATGGACCTCCCTGGGTTTTTCATACGATATACTACTGTACGGGTGGTTTTGCCTTTGTTCAAGACTATAGCGGTGAGCATTGGGTGCGTGTAACCGTGAGCAATCAGAAGATCCATGCCAACACGCCCAATGGCTGGGATGGAAGTGTCCCCTCCGCCTTCCTCATCGGCGAAACAGAGGACTGGGAACTCCCCTGGTACTATGATGATTGGGGGCCGGGTGGCACACCGGGAGGAGGCGAGGTTCCACCTCATGATCCCCGGAACCCACCGCTTCCGCAGCCCATTCCGGAATGCAACAAGGTCGGGACCATCTCTCAGGTTCCCCCTCCAACCCATGTCGGTCATTCAGGGACTTTCGACCTTCAAATAAAGAATACGGGTACTCATCCCATCCATATAGAGGAGGGGCCCATCCCCACGGACGTGAATGGAGACCCGATCGACATCGGTCTGGAGGATCTACACTGCACCACTATACCCCCTGGTGGGACAGTAGATGCTGCTGGCACTTGGGATTTTGATAACGTAGGTCCGAACAAAGCCTGGTGTAACTTTGATGTTTATGGCGACCCGGCCGGTGTATGGCTAAACATAGCAAATGTTGGCGACTACCTTTCCCCAACAAGTGAACAGCCCACAGCCGGAGCATTTGACAGTTGCTTTGATGGAGACGAAGACGGAGACAGCTTTGCTAGAATCGCCTGCGGCGGCACCGACTGCGATGATACGGATACAAACGTGAATCCGGGCGTCGAAGAAAGCGTTGCAGCAGGCAACTGCACCGACGGGATCGACAACGACTGCGATGGAGATACTGACAGTGCCGATTCTGCCTGTGAGGAGGGCGTCTGCACTTCCAGTGCGGCAGCCTCCATTCATGGGACAGCTCCTGTGCGAGAGTCCCTCCTATCTGAACACCTGATTTACGCTCTCGCTCCTATCGGAATCCTCGTCCTCCTGCTTGCGGTCCGTCGGAGGAAGTAGGAATCTAACCTGTTCCGACAGATTGATGGGGCGGTATCCTTTGTGGGTATCGCCCCTTCTTATCAGCCCTCCGAATTGCATATAATACGCAAATACGACTCTAGATCCAAAGGGATTCCCCTGACGGTTTGTAACAGAGATCTTCAGCGGAAGGCCGACCGGCGGAACTGAAAGCTCCACGCACAAGTACGGCCTTTGGGGAAGAGGTCTTCCGTTGAAGATTGCCGATAGAGATCTTGAAAGAAAGCCAGTCCCTGGAATTGCATGTAATACGCACATATCTTGAATTTCGGAAAGCTGATCTGACCTCGGATGGGAAATTCAACATATATGCGTCTAATATGGAAAATCTGAAAATTCAAGGTTTCAACCAGACATTGATACACGAAGGGGGCGGTCTGGAGGTATGGCCTTCTGCGTAAATCATTCATTCCCAACCAGTCCGGCGAGACTGAAGGTTTGGAACATGATGTGTATCCCAGGGGGCTGGCTGGCATAGTTGGCTATCTACAAGAGATGTCTACTTCTTCTGCATTCAAAATGTCGAGCGA
>JAQYVR010000047.1 GCA_030145395.1 Desulfobacteria bacterium | reverse complement strand
AGGTCTTGAACCAGGCCGGTGATAATCGAAAAGCGTTTAGTATCATACTCAGCCGTAGCGTCTGGAGGGATCAGATCCCAGTATCGCGATACGAAAGGATCATCTAGTTGGGGCTCATCCCCCGTCACAGTAACCACGGCCTGATCTATCGCCGTGCCTCCAGGACCTGTAGCTGTGATCGTGTAAGTTGTAGTGTTGCTTGGTGAAGCTATGGTGGAGCCGTTGACATCGACAGTGCCGATATCAGGTTCAATGACACAAGAGTCGGCATTGGTCGAAGTCCACGCAAGAATGGAGGACTGACCGGCCTCAATTGTTTCCGGATTAGCAGTGATGTGCACCGTGGATGGCTCTGATCCCCGTGTGATCTCAATGGTCAGATAACTCCCTTGCTTGCCTTTCTTGATTTTTGCCGTAAGCGTGTTGGTGTAAATCAGGTTAACGGGCGCTTCGAGTATATAGACACCTTGGCTGAAATTCTCAGTGCCAAATATTTCCTGTCCATTGAGCGAGATCCGAGCACTGCTGACTCTGTGGGAACCATCCGCGGTTCCATTCACAACAGTGAGTGTTGCCCCTCCAGGAGTTGCAGAAAACATGTCGGTGTAAACATCTGCGGACCCCTTGGTCCGGAAATATTGCTTCGGTCCGAACAAAGTCTCAGCCGTGGCAGAAGACGCGACAATGAATAGACTAAGAAACAAAGCCAGTGAAATCAAAACAGACCTTTTCATGACATATCCTCCAAAGTAAGTCTCAGAACGGGGTGGGGTTTATTAATACTGCCGTGGTCAGAACAGACAATTCATATGTCATTGGGGTTGTTTCATCATTACAAAACCCTTATGCATTTTAGACATCACAACTCTTCGTGAAGGCCAAAAGTCTTTTCTTGCGAAGAAAGCACTGCAAGAAAATCAGCACTCTTGGATGGACATAAGCTGTGACCTGAGGTTTGCTTTGTTGTTCTTTATGCCAATCTTCAGTCTAATCTTCTGTCTATGGGATTCAATTGTTCTCTCAGAGACGTTGAATAACACCGCCATCTCTTTTGAGGTTTTTCCGTGTTTTACAAAATGAGCTATCCGCAGTTCTGTGGCAGTAAGGGACGCAAATCTCAGTGACAGCTCATGTGCGAATGGCGAGACGATATCATTTATGCTTGATTCGAGCATGCTCAAAGAGGATATCTGTTTATGGTCCGAAAGATTTTGCTTCAAGTTCTCAAGGCAGGGTATAACTAGTTCCTTGACATTCAAGGTTACTTGTTTAGCATGCTCTATTTTATCCATGCGTCTTTTTGTTAACAGAACTCTTAACGTACTATTTACTTCTTCAAGTTCGGTGGTGCGAGCCTCCAAAGCGGCTTCTCGTGCTCTCAGCGTCTTCTCCAACCGCCTGCATTCGTTGACGTATATAAGGGTGCCCATCATGCAGACAGATTTGCCGTTTTGTCCAGCTATCATTGTCGCTGAAAGCTGAATATCTTTTGGAGAACCGTCTCTCGTCTTGGCGACCAGTTGACCTCTCCAGCTTCCATTAGCACTCACGGCATTTGCTATCTCATAAACCTTCTCCTCAGTCTGCCAGAAACTTGCAACCGGTTTTCCGAAGACCTCTTTTTCATCAGTATACCCCCACAGCTCGAGAAAAGAGTCATTCACATAGGTAAGATTCCATTCAAGGTCGCTAAAAGCTATGACGTTTACCGAGGATTCTGCAGCACTATCCCTGCTGACTGTCAATGATCCTGATATGTCCTTGCCATTGGCAACATCAATCCAGTAGCCGATTTTCGCTGTTGGGTTGTCTTGCTGGTCATGCATCAGTTGTACATGAACACGTATCCGCGGATACGTGCCATCCTCATGCTGGAAGAAGTATTCATTACCGCCATGTTAGTGTTCCAAAAGCTGTGGCAACCAGTTAACAACACTAGGCCTATTCGTGGTTACAGGATTCACTGTCCATACTCGCTAACTACTGTGCAGATAGGGCGGTTCACCAAGCATGTGAACCGCTCCCCGGAAGCTCCGCCCGGTAAGACGGGGAGTTTCACTCCTCGTCCTTTCCGATAGGAAGCAACTTCACCCAAAAGTACTTTTAGTAAAAATGGGCAAAGGGAGTGGGCAGCTCTCGTGTTGGGTACACTGTAGGAAGCGGAGCTTTGTGCCCGGGGAGCGGCACCCAAAGTATGAGTACTTGAAGAAGATTGTTTGGAAAATGGTAAATGACTCACAGAAATAGGATCCCAAATAGAGGTTGAAATGTTTCGAATGAATTTGCACAGATGCTGTATCGGACAATCAGGCCTTTCACAGATAGAAGGCCTGCCCATTGTCTTGGAGCTAAAACACGACACCGGATTAGGAAAACTGCAGTAAGATTGAACACAGAATCTGTCCTGAGTGTGGACTTGACCACAGCTCCAGTATTCTGTCGAGCTGCTAATGTTAATTAGAACTGGTGACAACGCTGTGACCTCACATTCACTCATGTACTTGGACCAAAGCAAAAGGCATGCCGGAATGGTGCTTGTGTATAAGTTGCCTAAATAACTATTATTTGACGCTAGTCGGGAGGGGACATAAATGGAGGACATCTATCAATATAAGTTGTTGGGATCTTGGGCTATGTTTTACTACACCCAGTGCCAATGAGGATTCGTGGCGATTACAAAAGAGGTTGTGACTACAACCAAAGTTGTAGAGGCTTGAAGAGGTAAGGGGTCAGGGGAAGGGAAATGCGGCGGGGAGCTTCATCACTTTCTCTCTCCAAAGATAGCGGTTCCAATCCTTACCAGTGTGGCCCCTTCTTGAATTGCGGCTTCGAAATCCCCGGTCATCCCCATAGAGAGTTCAGTCATCTCCACATTGGGAATTGCTTCCTTGCGTACAAGTTCTTGCAGGGACCTCAGAGCCCGAAAGTAAGGCCGGACCTTGTCTGGGGCATTGAAGTAAGGGGGCATCGTCATAAGCCCCCGCACGGCAATGTTTTTAAGGGCAGATATCTCGCGAACCAATTCAAGGGCCTGTTCACCGTCGATGCCGGACTTGGTCTCCTCACCAGAGATATTGACCTGAATCAAGATGGGTTGCAGCCTGTCAATTGAACGGGCTCGCCTGTCTATCTCTCTCGCAAGCTTTATGCTATCCACGGAATGAATCAGGTCAAAGAGCCGTACTGCATATTTTGCCTTATTCGATTGAAGATGGCCTATGAAATGCCAGGAAACGTTATCTCTGCCTATGGCTTCGATCTTTTCTTTGGCCTCCTGGACATAATTTTCTCCCACAATGGTAACTCCCGCCGTGATCCCCGCTCGGATATCATCAACCGGGACTGTCTTGCTCGCGGCAACCAATTTGACACTCTTCGGGTTGCGGCCAGACGAGAGGGCTGCTTCCTTGATTCGACCTTCAACGCGTTCCACTCTGCTTTGAATGCTCTCAGCCATTACAACTACCGTTGCACCACGCCTTCCCTAAGGAGGTATTCCATCACCTCACACACCGGAAGGCCTACAACATTGGTATATGAACCTTCAATCCGTTTGACCAGAAAACTGCCAAGACCCTGTACTGCATAGGCCCCCGCCTTGTCAAAAGGTTCATCCGTGGTAAGGTACCAGTCGATTTCGGCTTCGCTCAAGGTTTTGAACATGACCTTTGTTTCAACGGTCTCGGAAAATGAGCGTCCGGTCGTTTGGCAACAGATACAATAGCCGGTCAAAACCCTGTGTGTTGCACCACTCAGTGCCTGAAGCATCTGACGGGCTTGGCCCGGAGTATCAGGCTTGCCCAGTACAGCACCGTTTATAAGCACCAGAGTATCGGCTCCAATAACCCAGCTCTCTGGATGCAGCTCGGCAACCTCTGTGGCCTTTGCCTCGGCGAGCATGCGAACGTGACCTTCTATTGGGCCGGCCGGGACCACGCTTTCATCAACAGTACTGGGTATCACGCTGAACGTTAACCCGGCCTGCTCAAGGAGATAGCGACGTCTAGGGGATTTTGATGCCAGAATAAGGGGGTGGGACTTATATCTATTTGTCATGTTTGCTCTTTAACAAATTGCATAGCGTTTGACAAGATTCCTGTGAACAAATAGAGTCTGGTCAGAATCTTGGCGTTCACTTGCGATAATTAAGCACTATACGCCGCAGGCGGATGAGTACTTTTGTCCAAACGGTGTCTCTCGATTGGACAAAACCTCAAAACTCTGCGTTCTCTGTGCCTGTGCGGTGCATAGGATTATAATGAAAAAGAAGCACGATTCATTCTGGATTATCGGCGCTGGTGAGTTTGGCACAAGAGCCGTTGAAAAGCTCCATAAAAAATACCCGGAAGCGTCCGTGACTGTAGTGGATCAAGACCGGGGGGCCTTGGCTGCCTTAGAGGTCTTCCCGATTGAGCGCATTTGTACGGAAGGAGCGTCATACGTGGAGGTCCACCTTGACGATCAAAGGGAACCAGACTGGATTATTCCTGCTGTGCCGGTTCACTTGGCCTTTGAGTGGGTGCGAAAAAGAATATCCCGTGAACGGCGGATAGAAGTGGAACCCGTGCCTCATGATATTGAGGAGATGCTTCCCAATCCCAAGAGGGGCATGAAGGGGCAGCTATACGTGAGCTACGCTGACTTTCGCTGTCCTGACCATTGCACAGAGCCTTACGATCTATGCACATGGACTGGCAAACCACGAAAGGGGCTTCTGTATAAAAAGATTGAGGAGATATATTACAAGGACTACAAATCGATTGTGATTCGAAGCCGCCAATTGGCCGGAGGGGTAGGGGGGTATCAACCGGAGGCTCTCAAGAGGAGCCTTGTCGAGGTATTAGAGACCAACACGCCTGTCCTTTACAGCACGGCTTGCTTGTGTCATGGGGTTATGCATGCCTTCAGGCTATAACTCATCTCAAAAATGCGTCTGAGGCACTATGGCGGCGTTGTCCAAATGTGGCGGGACTCAAAACGCCCATCCCGCCGGGCTGGGGGGATGAGCGCCGCCTGCGTTTTATGATTAGGCTATCCGTCCTGTTGGAAAAGACGTGAATACTTCTCGTAACCTTCCTCTTCCAACGCTCCCTTCGGTATGAACCTCAGGGACGCGGAGTTAACACAGTATCTAAGACCTGTAGGTTGAGGTCCGTCGGAAAAGACATGCCCTAAATGGGAATCGGCATGCTTACTTCTCACCTCGGTGCGAACCATGAAAAGGCCTCGATCAACTTTTTCCACGATATTGTCAGGCTCAAGAGGCTTTGTGAAGCTCGGCCACCCTGTTCCAGACTTAAATTTGTCAAGAGAGCTAAGCAGCGGCTCTCCAGACACGATGTCTACATAAATTCCTTCTTTTTTATTGTCCCAGTATTCGTTTTGAAACGATCTCTCTGTTCCTTCTTCTTGAGTTACCTTATACTGCAACGGGGTTAATCTTTCTCTCAATACCTCGTCGCTCGGTTTTACATATTTCTTCTGATCCGAATAGCTTTCTGTTCTCTTTATCCGGTCGCCCCATACTCTTTCCAGAAATTGATCTCTGCCCGAGGCCCACCTGTAA
>JAQYVR010000039.1 GCA_030145395.1 Desulfobacteria bacterium | reverse complement strand
AGATACTATAGTCGAGACGGTCAATGTAAGGCACGCAAGAACCGATTTGCCTGAAGAATATGAAGGTTACTACGATGCTGAAACATACAGAAAAGCACAAAGCTATCTAAAGGAAAACACAAGGTTTGGAATAGTTGCGGCCACCGTTACGACGCCGATTATAATAGCATTTATCCTTGTCGGGGGATTCAATCTAGTTGATCAGTTTACAAGGAGCTTTCAATTTGGCCCCATCCCCACCGGTCTTATATTTGCCGCCATTCTGCTGCTCTCTTCCCAGATCATCGGGATCCCCTTTTCCATCTACAGCACGTTTGTGATTGAAGAGAAATACGGCTTCAATCGAACTACCGTAAGGACGTTTGCTTTAGACATACTGAAAAGTTGGCTGCTGGCCGCAGTGATTGGTGGGGTTATTTTTTCGATCGTCTTATGGCTTTTCGACAAAGCCGGAGATTGGGCCTGGGCTTACTGTTGGGTTGTGGTGGCCCTTTTTCAAATGGTCCTTGTTTTTGTTGCCCCTGTAGTAATACTGCCTCTGTTCAATAAATTCCATCCTTTGGGAGACGGAGAACTCAAGACGGCCATTGAAAATTACGCCAAATCGCAGGATTTCAAGATGAGGGGCGTTTTCAAAATGGATGCCTCCAAGCGCTCCACCAAATCGAATGCCTTCTTCACAAGCTTCGGAAGGTTTCGCAGGATCGTGCTGTTTGACACGCTCATAAAACGGCATACGTTGGATGAGCTCGTTTCTATCCTTGCTCATGAGATGGGACATTACAGGAGGAAACATATTCTCAAAGCGATACTTATGTCGATCACAACTACCGGTCTACTCTTCTTTTTACTTTCCTTGTTCATTAATAACGAGGGGCTGTTTTCAGCCTTCAAAATGCAAAACGTTTCAATATATGCCAGCCTGTTCTTCTTTGGATTCCTCTATGAACCCATCGACATGGTGCTCTCGATCTTCAGTAACATCCTCTCGAGAAAACATGAATATGAAGCCGATGTATATGCGGTTTCGACATATGGACAACCAGAATCTATGATTTCGGGATTAAAAAAGCTAACCGTTGACAATCTCTCAAATCTAACACCACACCCACTCAAAGTATTCTTGAGCTATAGCCATCCTCCTGTCCTCGAGAGAATCCGTGCTATTCGAAGAATGAGTTAACTGGAAACTTAGCCAGGTAGAGGCATTAGGCTGGAGTAATAGAAACGAACCCGTTTGAGATGGGTGCTAGATGTCCTTCAGAAGAACATTGTCCGGTGACGTATTGACCAGATCATCCAATCGCTTCATGGATTCCCCGAGGTTCTTTAGTTCCTCTGACTCGGCCACAGGGATATCGTCACTTCCGCACTGTTCTAAGGCATCTGCGACATACTTTATGGTCATGGTATTGGGGTTGCGGGCAGGCTGGAAGGCAACCGTCTCATCATCGTTGACCTTTATCTGGGAAAGAACTCCGCATGCAACCAACTCATACAAAATCTGGCGGACCAGACGAATGGGAGTCTCCAGAGTGTGTGAAATCTTTGCCTCATCCCATGAAGTATCCCCATCAGAGAAATGCTTCACAAGCAAATTGACAATTCTGAGGGCCAGCAGCCTTTTGAATGCATGGCTGACTGACAGAGCGTCCGGCTCAAACTCGAAAGTGTCGACGTTCTGATGTGCAAAAGAAATCTCTGCTCCAAAAAGCACGATCAACCAGCTTAATTGGAGCCATATCAAGAAGAGTGGCAAGGCGGCGAAGCTTCCGTAGATGGCGTTATACCTGGCCAGGCCAACCTGAAAACTGACGTAACCCCACTGAAATATTTGACACATACTGCCGGCTATGATTCCAGCCAGTACACCAGATTTGAAATGAACCTTTGTGTTGGGCATGAAGACATATGTGAAGGTGAAAAGGATCCATATCGTGGCATAGGGCAATAATTTCAGTAGAGCGAATATTACCGGGCTAAGAGGGCCCAGTACGGCTATCTTTTGAATGAATAACTCGACCTGACTGGCCATAAGAACAGTGATACCGCTGGACATAATAAAAAGAACTGGGCCAATAAGCATGATGGAAAGATAGTCGGTTATCTTTCTGCGGAAAGGCCTTCCTTTCTTGATCCCCCAAATGTCGTTAAACGATTTTTCTATATTTCCCAACACCTTGATGATGGCCCAGAAGAGTAGCGCGATACCTATGCCGGCAATCATACCGCCCTTTGTATTGTCCAAGAGAGCACGGGCGTAATCGATAATCTTGATGACCACATCCCCCTGGCTATCAAGTTTTTCCAGGATCTGTTTTTCCAGGATCTTTTCAAAACCAAAGCCTTTGGCGATTCCAAAAAGCATTGCAAAAATTGGGACAATAGAGAGAGCAGTATAGAAGGTCAACGCCGACGCCCTCAGCTGACATTTGTCTTTAACAAGCCCACGCATAGACAATATGACTATCCTCAGAAGCCTGATCAAGAGTGATCTAGAGCGAGAGAGATCGCTTGAGCGTATTCTCCATAGGTCGGTCCTGGTGAACTGCGTCACTTTCGTAATCATAACTGCTTCCCTTTAGGTTGGTTTTTCATTCGACTCTCGAGTGTCTCGTCTCTGAGATGAGTCCAAGTACTATAACGCCAGCCGATCGACGTTCCCCACTTCTCAAAAGAGCCTATGCGACACAACACTGGAAGCCGTTTCAAAATCTCAGATGGTGTTTGAGGGCAAGGCGTCCCGCGAATTTAGAACGGAACGTACACGTCAGTACGTGAGTATTTAGATTCGCGGGACAACACAGCCATCGAGCGTTAGATGGGGTTTTGAAATGGCTTCTAAAGATTATGCGATGATGCCCCTGAGGGTCAAGATAAAAAGGGATTATGACTATTTTTGATAGAATGGCCTTCTGTATCATGTCCGTGCTATGAGGCCCTTGTCAAACGGCTCAAAACAAAATAGTATGTGTTTACTCTATCGAAAAGATCCATAAATAGGTCCTTATTCCAGGGAAATTGAAAACTCTCGCCTTTCTTTGTGAGAATCGAATACTGGTGGACTATTGGGAGGCTTTATCATCCGTGAGCAATGTTGGTAGTGAAAGGACGGAGACGATAGCCAAGGGCCGTTTCGGCACTTTCACAGGCGTTTTCACTCCCAGCGCACTCACAATCCTGGGGATTATCCTTTTCCTTCGAATCGGTTGGGTCGTTGGTCACGCTGGACTGATAGGAGCAGTTGCCATTATTGTGATCGCCAACTCGATCTCGTTTCTCACCGGTCTCTCACTTTCCTCTGTTGCGACGAATATGAACGTCAAGACCGGGGGAACCTATTACATGATTACACGCACCTTGGGATTGGAGATCGGCGGTGCCATTGGTATCCCCCTTTACCTTTCTCTGGCTATCTCCGTGGCCTTCTATATCATCGGGTTCACAGAGGCTTTCACGGCGGTCTTTCCTGGCTTTGAGCCAAGAGTCATTTCTACAATAGTTGCTCTCACATTTGGTTTCCTTGCTTATGTAGGCGCGGATTTCGTTCTCAAAATCCAAATGATTATCCTTGCCATCTTGGCCCTGGCTATTTTTTCCTTCTTTGCGGGCGGCTGGGCAACGGAGCCGACTACCCAGCTTTTTGCCCCATCCGAGTCCACCGTCACCTTCTGGCATGTCTTTGCCATCTTTTTCCCAGCTGTGACAGGCATCAGTGTGGGAGCAGCCATGTCTGGGGATCTAAAAGATCCTGCAAGGAGTATTCCAAGGGGAACGCTTGCTGCCATCGCCATTACGGCTTTTATCTATTTGGCCATCGCGCTTTGGCTGGGAACCCATGTTGCCCCGGAAGAACTTTTGACCGACAACATGATCATGCAAAAGATTGCCCGCTGGCCCGTTCTCATTTTGATGGGCGTGTGGGCTTGTACGCTTTCTTCGGCTTTAGGAAGTATTCTTGCGGCCCCGCGTATCTTGCAAGCGCTCTCGTTTGATCGTGTCGTGCCCAGAACCTTTGCTGCGCAGCTGGGCAGTGCCACGGAACCGCGCTTCGCTGTCCTCGTGACTACCGCTATTGCCACAGCCGTCATCTGGATGGGCAATCTCGACATGGTAGCTCCTATCATTACGATGTTTTTTCTGAATACCTACGGCATGATCAATCTGACTGCGGGCATTGAGAGGCTGGTGGGCAATCCGAGTTTTCGCCCGCAGTTCAAAGTTCCCTGGCCTGTGTCCCTTCTCGGTGCAGCGGGCTGCTATAGTACTATGTTCTTGATCCACGCACCGGCCACTGTGTTAGCGGTTTTGATCAGTTACGGCATTTTCATCATGCTGCGGCAGCGTTCGCTCCCGCACAGTTGGGGAGATATTCGAAGTGGTATTTGGTTTGCTCTTACTCGGTTTGGATTGGTTCGTTTGGCTTCGGTTCCGCGGCACGTTAAGAACTGGCGACCAAATATCGCTGTGTTCACAAGCTCCCTGGACACCGGAGATGAACTCATGGAAATGGGCAAATGGCTCAGCAGGGGCCGGGGTATCGTTACACTCTATCACCTCCTGATTGGCGATGTGGACAAATTTGAGGGTCGCGGGCTCCGGGCAACATGGTGTAACCATATCCAAAAGCATTTTCAAGAACACGGCGTAAGTGCTTTTGCAGAATGCAGCATTGTAAGCGATTTCTATCAGGGGGTTACGACAACGGTGCAAGCCCACGGTATGGGCGGACTGGAGCCAAATGTGGCCCTTTTGGGCTGGAGTAGCCGAGAAGAGGGTCAGGAAGCTCAGCTTAGGCTGATGTGTGACCTGGTTGCTTTACAGAAGTCGGTTCTGTTCTTATATTCTGGTAATAATCGAGACGTTGGACAAAAGAAGCAAATCGACATCTGGTGGCGCGGTCGAGACCGGAATGCGGAACTTATGGTGCTCCTGGCGCATATCATCTCGCAGAGTTCACCATGGGAGGGAGCCAAGATTAGAGTCCTCAGACTCCTTGACAGTGAAGAGGGCCGAGAGGGTTCGGAGCGCCATATTGCAGAGCTTCTCCAAAAAGTGCGTGTGGAAGCGGAGCCTGTTATTCTGATTAGATCGGCTGCAGAGCAGGACTTTGCCTCGGTCCTTTGTCAGTCCAGCAAGGAAAGCGATCTTGTGCTCTTGGGTATGCGTCTTCCCCAAGCAGGAGAGATTGAAGAATATG
>JAQYVR010000272.1 GCA_030145395.1 Desulfobacteria bacterium | reverse complement strand
ACCAAAGGGACCAAGATCTTTTCCCTGGCAGGCAAGGTGAACAATACGGGGCTGGTGGAGGTCCCCATGGGTGTGACCATCAAAGAGGTGGTTTTCGATATAGGCGGCGGTATCCCAAAAGGAAGGAAGTTCAAGGCGGTTCAGATGGGTGGACCCTCGGGCGGTTGTGTGCCGGAGCAGTATCTGAGTCTTCCCGTGGATTACGACACCCTCCAGCGAATAGGTGCCATCATGGGTTCGGGCGGCATGGTGGTGATGGACGAGAATAACTGTATGGTGGAAATCGCACGGTTTTTCTTGAGTTTTACCCAATCCGAGTCCTGCGGGAAATGTACTCCCTGTCGCCTGGGGACTACCCAGTTGTTAGAGATTCTGACCCGGATTACACAGGGGAGAGGCAGGATCGAAGACATTCAGACCATTAAGGAGTTAGGCGAAACCATAATGAAGTCCTCCCTTTGCGGTCTGGGACAAACTGCTCCCAAGCCTGCTTTAGCCACGCTCGCCTATTTTTTGAAGGAATATGAGGACCATATCTTAGAGCAGCGATGTGCCGGAGCCACATGTGATTCCATGGTTATCTCCGCCTGCCAGCATGCATGTCCAGCCGGTATTGATGTGCCCAATTATGTGGCAGCCATTGCCAGCGGAAAGTATGAAAAGGCGGTGGACATTATCCGGGAGCGGAACCCTTTTCCTGCTGTGTGCGGCCGTATCTGTATCCATCCCTGCGAATTCAAATGCCGACGTGGGGAGCTTGATGAGCCTGTGGCCATCAGGTCATTGAAGCGATTTGCCTCAGACTGGTATTTTGAACATATTGGCCGGGCAGAAGAGCCTTTTCCCGTAAAGAGAGAGCAGAAAGTAGCAGTTGTAGGTGCTGGGCCCTCAGGTTTGACCTGTGCCTATTTCCTGGCAAAATCAGGTTACAAGGTGACTGTTTTTGAAGCTCAACCTGTGGCTGGAGGCATGCTTGGCATTACCGTTCCCGAATTTCGCCTACCTCGTGAAGTGATTCAGGAGGAGGTTGATTATATTGAAAGCTGCGGGGTTGAGATTCGTTACGACTCCCCTATTGACGCTTATCATACGGTCAATGATCTGATGCGGGAAGGCTATGACGCGGTATTTATTGCTGCGGGTGCTCAGGCCAGCAAGCGTATCGGGGTCCCCGGGGAAGAAGAAGGTCTCGACGGTCTACACTATGGCCTCGAGTTCTTGTCTCAAGCCAAGACGGATAGAAAGATTGCCGTGGAGGGTAAGGTTGTCGTCATAGGAGGGGGTAACGTGGCTATTGATGTGGCCAGGACCGCCTTGAGGGTTGGAGCAGAAGATGTTCAATTATTCTGTCTGGAGCCAAGAGACGAAATGTTAGCCTGGGAGAAGGAAGTCAGAGAAGCAATCGACGAAGGCATTGTCATAAACCCTTCGTGGGGCCCCAGGCAGATTATTCATAAAGACGGCAGGGTTTCCGGCATCGAGTTTGTGAAATGTATTTCTGTGTTTGATGATGAGGGCCGTTTCAACCCGTCATTC
>JAQYVR010000258.1 GCA_030145395.1 Desulfobacteria bacterium | reverse complement strand
AAAAAACGAAGAATCAGTCGCCACAATTAATTCACCGAAATAATTGAATAATTATTTTTAATCTATGGTGCCGAAGGCGGGACTTGAACTCGTGGTGATACTCGGGAAATCAATAAATTATAAAGCTACTGACAAAAAAAGAAAAGATTGCTTTGGCAGGATCCTTTTTTCTAACACTTAGAAAAGGTATTAATAACCTTGAGCAGGGAGGACGTGACTGAAGGTTCATACCAGCAAGCGTTAGTTTCGATAAAGTAAAGCTTTGAGATGGTAATGTTTGATGTTGCCTTGAGGCACAGTGTAGATTGTGGCCTCCAAGGCTTACTTCGATGCTATTGGGCCGGTTTAGAAAAGACGTAGAAGAGATTGGGTTCACTGCATATGTAAAGATTGCCGTCGACATCAATTGAAATACCTTCCGCTTGCGGGATTGTCTCCGTCAGCCCAGCATGACCAGCCTGAAATGACAGGTGCGTTATCTCCGTGCCATCCATCGAGAATTCAACAAGACGACTGGATACATGGCTGAGAACAAGCAGATGCCCAGTTCCATTATCGTAGTATACCCCCGACAGATCTATCATACCTGCAAGGCTGTCTCCTATGCTCCAGGGGGTTGAAACCACATAACTGCCATCCAGTCCTGTAGGAAACAAGACCTGATAGAGCTGTTGTGGTTGCTTTTCCTTGACGATGAAAAAACGGCTTCCAGTCGGATCATATGCTAGTCCTTCAGGACCAGAGTTATAGCTGCTGATGGCATCAATGAGGACAAAATCCGTATGTGAGCGATCAATAACTGTCGTGTCCGACCTAATGTTCACAAGCACCAGCGTGCGCCGACGCTCTTCGAGTATCGCAAATCTGTCGCCCTCGACCCATGCGATGTCTTCGGTGTCTTCGAACCCATCGAGATCAATAACTCGTCTTACATTCCCCGACTTGTCGAGTTCGACAATAACAGTGGGCTTGGTCTGAATTGCGAAAAGTGTGTCCGTATGCGCACTGTATGTTATACCCGATAGATCATCTTTTACGCCAGCTACCTCTACTGGTCCAAGGACCAGCCGATACCCATCCAGGAGGCCGGAAGATTTCGCCGATGCCCCAGCCCAGCCTCCTGCGCATAGTAACAACAGGAACGCTAACACTGATGAGCTCCAACACGGGATAATGTTCATGAGGTTCAGAGCCGAGGCTTTATTGCTGTACAATCCTTCCGCTGCGATGTTCACTTGTTGCCTCCGCATTAAACCAATTAGTTAAAACTCTAAAGAGTAGAGTTTGTCATGTCCCCGGACGCTGTAATTTTTGCCTAATTTCGGAAAACCGGGGCCGCTCGCTGGATGCGAAAAAGAGTATATCTGTCTTGCATAGACTTCTCGTTGCGTGTGTGTTCGCTTTGAGACAAGACCGTGACCTTGCCGTAGGATTCAAGGGGTTCTAAATGCTTCATACGTCCCGCGACAAAGAAGCACTGTGCCTCGCCCAAGTGATTGCCGATGTCTTCAGGATACCATACTCCTATCAGGGGGCACCGAACATAGAAAATGTGGCGAGCAATCTCGGGACCGCCCGTGGCAAAAAGCAGTGACTGGGGTGGCAGGTGCTCGTTGAGGGTTGTGAGAAACTGCCTGTCGTGACGCCGGGTATCGCGATTCGGCAGAATGTGGAGATAGGCATGCATTGTTCCCAGCACAAAGATAAACAGAAAAATGGCAAACACACGGCCCGGGCGTCTTCTAAGGGCAAATACTCCCGCAAGCATGAAACCCACGCCAAGGAGAACTCCGAGCATCCATGCATCCACACGATAGTCGGGCAGGCGAAATCCGGCCACGAGGCCGCCCACGAGGCCCACTGGAGCCAGCACGGCAATCGCAAGCCATGAGACCGCGACCGCCGACCTGGTGCGTGCCTGAATGTGCTGCTTGAGTTCAAACATACCGATTGTTGTCACGAGCGTAAACCCAGGGAGACAGGACAGCATATATTGGTGGCGCCTACCCTCCGAAATGGAGAGAAAGAAGATCGGTACTAGCGCCCAAAGCCATACGAAGCGATCTGGAGAATCGGCTTCTTTCCACATCCGTTTCAGGGATGGGATAGCGCCAAACAGGGTTACGAAGGTCCACGGAATGAGCTGCAAGGGAAACTTCTTGAGGTAGTAGTACCAAGGACGGCCATGGGACAAGAAATCTCCCAATGCACGACCTACTGTATGCGAGAACCAAAGGTCGAGGGCTGACGGCTCTCTTAAAATCACAAGAGCATACCAGGCCACGGCAATGAAAATCCCCAGTACCAGTCCCATAGGGGACCACATTCTTTTCCAGGCATCTCGTTCGCGCCGCCACAGGAGCCATGTCAGGCATGGCATCAGGGTCATAGCTGTGCCGAACAGGGGACCCTTGCAAAGGTTTGTCAGACCAATTAGACACCAGAAGACTATTGCCCATAAACGAGGCCTGCTGCTAGGTCGAGGAAGGCCGATCCCCTGCAAATGGATAAAGACCACAATGGCGGAAACGACAACGCATGCCAGCAACATGTCCGCTTCTGAAAGCCTGGCATATTTAGTCATGTACCAGCTAGTACCTTGGATAAAACCCGCCACCAGGCCTGCTTTCTCGCCCTTCCAGCGACCCACCATCGTCGCAACAAGGATCACGAGTATTATACCCGCCGCAACCGAAGGCAGGCGAACCACCCATTCGGAGGCTTCCCCGGACAGCATGATCAAGGAAGCCACGAACCAGTGGAGTAGAGGCGGCTTCTCCAGCCACAAGTGGTCACCGATTTTAGGTGTGAGCCAGTTTCCCTCGGCGATCATCTGCCGTGCCCCGCCCGCAACATCAATCTCATGATTTGACAGCACCCGGGCTCCTCCGAGATTGACGCAGTAAACGACCAGGCACACGCTCAAGAGCAGAAGCCAGCTTTGGATGGTGAGCGGACCAATCAATCGTAATCTTGTGTCTTTTCTTGGACGAATCATAATGTCTAGAGGGGCTTACGAGGCAACTGAGGTTAAGTGTTCAGTCTGGTTTTAGAAACAACGTTAAAATGGGCGAGCACCTGTTAGATGCCCCGCACGTAGTAGTGCGCAAAGGCCTGCATCTTAAGAATTTCGGCCAGGAGACGATCTGCAACGGGAAATCTGCGATGGTTTTTTTACACCGTAGAATTCCGTCAACGCGTTGTGCTGTGAGATCAGAAGTCGCACCTTCTTTTCCATGGGGCAACCTCGTCATCGGTAAAAGACGGACGCGAAAACGGAAAAAAGTTATTCCTCATATCTCAAGGCCCTCATTTTTTCTCATAAGGGTTCTTCAATGGTACCCTTTTCTTACGGACTTGACTGTCTGGAATTATAACAAATGAAGATTACGAAAAGATTATCGAAAGATTATTTTTCTATAATGTTGACGTCTTCGCAAAAACCTACCCCATTCACAAAATATATAACAAAAAGGTCCTTTGGTCAAATGTAACGGATGGGTCCGTATTTCTTGTGCATCATTGCCTTTCCCTGAGCGAAAACGACGTCCTGTCACCGCTACTCCAACTGCTGCTTATTCAGGACGGGGTCAATGCCGACACGGCGTGCCAGGTCGGATGTGAAAAGGCCGTCCTGATCGACTCGTTTCTTGATCTCCAGGAGATCTCGGTAGCAGGGGTAGACGCGGTAGAACTGCTCGGGCGTGAGGACTTGGTCCTTGGCGAGGTGAATCTTGCCGCCGCACCCGGCTCCGCGCGCGCAGATGGTCATGTTGTGCTGCTGGCAGTAGGCCAGTGCCTCGCGGCATTGTTCGACCGTCGTTGGACGGGCGACAAGGGAACTGGTTCGGATGGAGCCAACCAGTGAGGTCAGCTCTTCCCACTCCATGAAGCTCGGGGGTGTCTGGGTATCAGATTGCAATTATACTCCGGTAACTGACTTCTGAGATTCGGATATTGGATGAGAGGATAAGAACTTGCTCTTTCGAAGATGAAGTATAGAATGATTAACCCTGTGTATCAAAGTAAAATTTGTGGGAGAAACTATACCTGAAAAAAGGCATAAAAAGGGATAGATCAGAAACGGCAATAGTCTAAACGGTATTGAGGTTTTATTGAGGAATAGATTGAATACTTCAATATCCAGGAAATAAAGGTTCCCTCAACAAACCTATCGTTTTCAAGAGCCTTCCTTTTTCAACATAACTTGATAAGTGTTAGTTTGGGCAACTGCCTAAATTTATAAAGGATTGTTTTGGTAATAGCAAGCTTTCCGATATGGAGACTAAGGAGGGACTTGAACCCGCCCCGAAGGGGTGGGCGCGAGCCCCTGCAACGGGGCGAAATCAAATTGGACGTTTTGAAATTGGCTCTAAGGAATTTCAAATTAAATCCGACTTCGATTCCCCGCTTCAGTATTCAGTCGTCTGTCATCCGGAAACGCCCTCCTCTTCCCTTCGGCTTTTCGACTCTTCAACCTTTTAACTTTGTTTGTTCACTGATTACTGATCACCAATCCCCTCTTTCTTTTATCTCTCAGAGGCCGGAAGATATATATTAAAGGTTGTTCCGGTTCCGACTTCAGATTCAACCTCAATGCGGCCTTTGTGATCTTCAATGGTTGAATAACAAATGGAAAGGCCCAGGCCCATCCCCTTTTGAGTAA
>JAQYVR010000188.1 GCA_030145395.1 Desulfobacteria bacterium | reverse complement strand
ATGACTATTCTCGTTGGATTTCAGTTGATCGCCCAAAAGATAATCGAGCTTCACGCGGCTCATAGAACGAAAGATGTTGCCTCTTATCTTTTTGTTTGTCTGGTATAAGCTGTTGAGCATCTTTTTGATTTCATGGCGCTTTGAAATTCTTGAAGTGGGGCACAGGTTCTCGACTTGTGGAAATGACCGATTTTCCGCGAACCGGTTGATGGTTGATTCATCCAGGAAAGCGAGTGGCCTGATGACCGTGAGTTTTCCATTGAAAAAAGGCTGGTAGGGCACCATGGTGCTGATTTCGCCACTATAGCACATGTTCAGAAACAGAGTTTCGATAATGTCGTCCATGTGGTGGCCGAATGCCAGTTTGTCGCACCCTAGTTCGTGGGTCAGTTCAAAGAGCCGTTTTCTTCGAAGCCGCGAGCACAGAAAGCACGGGTTTTCGCGGTTTTCATCACTGTGGGCTCTTCTCCCATAGTCGGTATGCTCGACGTGAAATCTGTAACCCATTTCTTTGCAGTAGTCTTCAATAAGGTGTGCGGGATCCCCTTCAAAGCCCAGGTCTATGTAGATGGCAAGAAGTGAATAACTGATAGGAATACGGGATAAGCGTTCGTGGAGGGCCCACATCAGGGTAAGGCTGTCTTTCCCACCAGACAGAGCCACCGCAATTCGGTCCCCGTCTGATATCATCCCATATTGGTGTATCGCCCGGCCGACAGTCCGTGACACAGTTTTGTCTCTGCGACGAGACATAGAGTCCCTATGTTTCATCCTGGACAACCCCGTCCAGTGGGCGGGGTCACGATTCTTTCGCTCTGCTTGCTAACTGTAAAGCATTGGAGTAATGGATAGCAAAGGCAGAAAGAGTATCTTCTTATGCCTCTAAACCCATCACTTCAATGCCCCAAATACTCCAGTTGGGGCGAAGCCCTTTAAGTCTCGTCTGTGTCTTCTAACTCTTCTTCTACAACCACGCGGATTTTTCCGGCCGCAATTTCTCGCAACGAGACAACAACATCCTCGTTCTTCGGTGAACTCACTAAGTACTGAGCACCTTCTCGCATTTGCCGAACCCGCTTAGCGGCAATGTGAACCAACGAGTAGCGATTAGGAACCCGCACTAGGCAATCTTCTGCAGTTACACGAGCCATACTTTAACCTCCTATGATGCAAGTCGAATAGTCGACAGATTTCCTGTTTCTGTTACCATCAGGCGGAGTCTCAGTTCCCCTGCGCCCTCTGCTTCACCAGGGAAGAAGATGAATCGGTGAGCAATACTTCCCGGGGGGATCGCTCTCTCAACCTATCAGAGCTAAGCCCCTTCTTCTAACGAGCTCAAGATCTCAACCAACTCATAGCGACGTCGTCCACTAGGTGCCTGTACCACAATCTCATCTCCAACTTCTTTCCCGATCATAGCTTTCCCAAGGGGTGATGACACCGAGATACGTCCTTGACTCACGTCTGATTCGTCCGGTCCAACGAGTTGATATTGAACCGCTCCTTCTGTAGTCAGGTTTTCAAGAACAACCGTGCAACCGAACATGACCCGGTCGGTTTTCACTGTACTCGGGTCGATCACGTCAGCACAGGCGATCCTGTGTTCAAGTTGTCTTATCGTTCCCTCGACGAACGCCTGGCGTTCTTTGGCAGCCTCAAATTCTGCATTTTCCGTGATGTCCCCATGTGCTCTGGCCTCCTGAATAGCTCTTATCACTTCAGGCCTTTCAGTTTCTTTGAGTTGCCTCACCTTCTCTTTCATGGCTCCATAGCCTGCTGGCGTTATGGGTATACGTTCCACTATATCACTCCTGTTTATTGCGATTCGTTATTCGAAGGCCCCATGAGATAAGGCGATTTGGAGGTGGATACTGCGAAATAACGATGCACAATGAGATCACTTGCTCAGGTAATCCTGTGCCAGAATCTCTGCTATCTGTACTGAATTGGTTGCTGCTCCCTTACGAATGTTATCCGATACCACCCACAGATTGATCCCGTTCGGCACAGACTCGTCGGCCCTGATACGACCCACGAAGGTGTCATCCCGGCCCGCCGCATCAATCGGCATAGGATAAATACTCTTTGAGGGGTCATCCACAACAGTAACCCCCTGGGCGTCTTCGAGTATGGCCCGCACCTCGTCAGGGCTGATGGGATCGCGGGTTTCTATATTAACCGATTCCGAGTGGCCGAAAAAGACCGGCACACGGACGGTAGTAGCTGTAATCCCGATGGAATCATCCTCCAGGATCTTTAAGGTCTCGTTGACCATCTTCATCTCTTCCTTCGTGTATCCATTTTCCAGGAAGACATCTATTTGGGGGAGACAGTTGAAGGCGATCCGGTGCGGGTAGACGTTCTTTTCAGGTTCAAGAGAATCCAAAACAGCTTTGGTCTGGTTGTGAAGTTCATCTATGGCTTTCTTCCCGGTTCCTGAGACAGCCTGATACGTGGAAACCACAATCCTCTTTATTCCTACCTTCCTGTGAATGGGGGCCAAGGCCACGACCATCTGGATCGTGGAGCAATTCGGATTTGCGATGATGCCTTTATTCGAGTACCTGGCCACAGCATGCGGGTTCACCTCAGGAATGACCAGGGGCACTTCAGGGTCCATGCGCCAGGCCGCAGAGTTGTCAACAACAACACACCCGTCCTTGGCTGCAACGGGCCCGTACTTCTGGCTGGTTGCCCCACCAGCCGAAAAGATGCCGATATCGACCCCGCTGAAAGATGTTTCGGTCAACTCCTCAACTGGAATCTCCTCACCCTTAAACCGAATTTTCTTGCCCGCAGACCTGGCTGTTGCAAGCAATTTGAGATTCTTTATTGGAAAATCTCTTTCTTCCAAGCAGGCTATCATCTGATTGCCGACTGCACCGGTTGCCCCGGCTACTGCCACATTAAAGAGTTTATCCATTTTCCGTCTCCCTCACGGTGAAAGTGCCTAAAATGCATAGAACCGGTTTCAAAACTTTGCTATGAGCCAATTTTGAACATTTTGTTAAGAAGTTCTTAGCGGAGCGAGCTTAGAACTTCTCAAAATGGACAGACCTGCGATAAGAGAGGTTTTGAAACCAGCTCTAAACTTGCCAAGCCAAAATCCAAAATCCGCAATCATCACGATGCTTCTATGAAGTCGACAACCAGGTCACCGACATCTGAAGTAGAATATCCCATCTGACCTGCTGCCACACCCTTCAAGTCTTCCTCAAGCACCTTCATCACAGCCCGTTCGATCATTTGTGCTGCATCAGTTTCCCCAAGTGTGTCGAGCATAAGTTGTGCAGCCAATATTGCCGCGATTGGGTTAACGTTGTTTTTTCCTGCGTATTTTGGTGCCGAGCCACTGATGGGTTCAAACATTGAGACCCCTTCCGGATTGATATTAGCGCCTGCTGCCATTCCCATGCCGCCCTGGAGAACGGCTCCCAGGTCCGTAATAATATCACCAAACATGTTGTCTGTGACGATGACATCAAATCTTTCCGGGTTCTTAATCATCCACATACACAGAGCATCCACATGTGCGTAGTCAGTCTCGATGTCCGGATAATCAGTGGCAACTTCGTGAAACGTACGTTCCCACAGATCAAAGGCAAAGGTCAAAACATTGGTCTTGCCGCATAGTGTCAATTTCTTGGCACGATTGCGCCGCCTGCAAAGGTCAAAGGCATACCGAATGCA
Source organism: Desulfobacteria bacterium (assembly GCA_030145395.1). Classification (GTDB taxonomy): domain Bacteria; phylum Desulfobacterota; class Desulfobacteria; order Desulfobacterales. Next base: position 1,963 of record JAQYVR010000188.1, on the reverse strand, counting down.
GCGTTCCACCCCCATTCTGGTGTTGATCGATTCTTGGATGGCTACTTCATGGGGTGTTCCCCGCCTCAGACATCCCCCTGCTCCTGCATACAGACCTTCGGTGTTTTCTCGGATGACAACAAAATCAATGTCCTCAGGCCCCTTATCCTTTAACGGGATTTCCACACCAGGGTAAAGCTTAACAGGGCGCAGGTTGATGTACTGATCCAGTTCGAACCGGAGCCTTAAGAGAATACCTTTTTCCAACACGCCAGGCTGTACTTCAGGATGACCAACAGCCCCAAGATAGATGGCATGACAATCCTTTATCGACTCAAACACCTCGTCGGAAAGAGTTTCTCCTGTCTCCTGGTAGTGTGCGCCACCCAGATCATAACGATCAAACGAAATCTGAAAGTCGTATTTTCTGGAGACGGCTTCAATGGCCTTCACTCCCTCGCCGATGATTTCCGGGCCCGTGCCATCACCTGCAATCACGGCTATGTCGTATTTTCTCTGTCCCATAGTCTCATGCACACCTTTTATTCGAGAGCACTCCCAGATCCTTATGTCACTTTGAATAAATCCGAAATCCGAATATCGGCACGAAGTGAAGCTTTGCGCTAATTCGAAACAAATTCAAAATTCAAAGCTTAAATGCTCCAGGTTTCACAAATCTTGGAATTTCGTATTCCAACACGTCAATTCATCGATGCCTTTGTTTCTAGATTTTGTGCTTTGGTCATTCGGGTTTGTTTCGTGGTTGCGGCTTACGCCTTGAAAACAGCACGGATTTCGAATTTCGGGCTTTCCCGTTCTTCTATCCAATCAAAACTTTGTGGCTAAGGTTGGCAAGAAAGCGAGAGAGCTGCTGCGTCACGGATTCATGTTCGCCTTTTGTTGAGTGTATAGGACATGAGCCCACCAGCCTCGATCAGTTCTCGCATGAACGGAGGAATCGGGCTGGCAAAGAATCGTTTGCCGTTTGTATGATCAACAATCTCGCCAGTGTCTTGGCTCACGGAAACGCGGTCTCCCTCCTGAACCTTCTGGAACACCCCGGGGGATTCAAAAATCGCAAGGCCCATGTTGAAGGCATTTCTAAAGAATATGCGGGCAAAGCTTTCTGCAATCACGCAAGAGATACCGACCCCCTTTATGGCCATAGGGGCATGTTCCCGGGAGGAGCCGCAGCCGAAATTCTTCCCTGCAACTATGATATCCCCCGGCTGGACCTTTTCAGAAAATGTGGGGTCCGCCCCTTCCATACAATGCTTGCCCAGTTCGCCCATATCCGTGGTGACTAGATGTGTGGCGGGGATGATCACATCCGTGTCGATATTATCTCCAAACCTCCAGACGTTTCCTTCTATTTTCATTTTGTGTTCTTCTAAAGCTCTTCCGGGCTCCCAATCCGTCCTAATACGGCCGACGCGGCCGCCACAGCCGGGTTGGCCAGATAGACCTCGCTAGAGGAGTGCCCCATGCGGCCCACAAAGTTACGGTTGGTGGTTGCCACTGCCCGCTCCCCCGGTCCCAGGATACCCATAAAACCTCCCAGGCAGGGGCCGCAAGTAGGTGGACTCACAATCCCCTTGGCCGAGAGAAAGACTTCCAGAAGACCCTCCTCCATTGCTTGGCGGTATATTGTGGGGGTTGCAGGAATAACAATAAGACGAATATTGTCGTTGACAGTGTGGCCATTAAGGACACTGGCTGCCAAACGCAGGTCTTCAATCCGGCCGTTCGTGCAGGACCCTATGACCGCCTGTTGGATAGGAACATTTCCAACTTCTGAAATACCTCTGGTATTATCTGGAAGATAAGGGAACGCCACCTGAGGTTCTATACCAGAGACGTCATACGTTTTTAACTCTGCATACTGAGCATCCGGATCGCTTGTGTAACACTCGAAGGGGCGTTTTGCACGCGGCCCTACGTAATCGAGTGTCGATTCATCAGGGGTAATAATTCCGTTTTTGGC
>JAQYVR010000183.1 GCA_030145395.1 Desulfobacteria bacterium | reverse complement strand
AATGGAATGCGCGCCCTCAATCAGTGCTAGAAGCGAGCAACCCGGCATGCCTTTCAGGAAGGCGTCCGCCGCGCGCGCCGTGTCGAGGTAATCGTAGACCGTCTCGGCCGTCTCCGGGTAGGGAGCGCCGTCAAGGAACTTCAACGTACCAATGGATGTCTTCACCTTGTCAGGCGTCTGGATTGATTTCAGCTCCTTTTCGCTTACTTGCGCTGAGGCAATTTGCGCCCCAATCAGTGCTATCACCATCAATACAGCTACCAACACTACTGTCATCATCTTCTTCATCTCAGTTCTCCTTTCGGCCTAATATTTAGCTATGTTTGAAACTGTGCTTGCCATAATCCTCTAATTCCAGCACCAAACTTCTACCCTTGCAGTCTATCGATGTTTCACCGATTATCAGACCAATTGAGACATAACAATGGGGTAAAAGATGTATTTTCCCTCGAAAAGGACTGTATTTTGGGGCAGGTGACCGGAGAGGGTAAGGATTGAAGTGAGTTACATATATTGGGTGTTGTGCTTGGTTACCGACTATCGGAATTAGAGATTGTTTTACATTATCTCTAATATTCGAAGGGGAGAATTTTTCAAGATAACTTCCCATTACCTCTAGTTTAGGAAATGTCAAGATATGAAAATCATATCGAAACCGGATTGGGAACAAAAAAGGGGTTTTTCAGGGTGTGTGCCGACTCAAGACATCTTTACATAATCTCGAATATCCGACGGCGAAGATTCTTGAAAGTCGCTTGCCATTATTACAAGCCTCACAACTTTCAAGATAAAAATGGATATCGTAAATCGGCCTGTCATGTAACTCAGGCCTGAGGCCGTGCGATTGGACTCAGAAGGAAGGCATGGGTGTTATTTCACCGATTGAGGTTCCAATCGTAATAGATATATTCAAACCTGACTCTTTCTGCATTCTTCTGGATAAATCTGCGGGCGCCTTCGTCGGCAAGGTAGTCATGCAGGAAATCCACAACGCCCCGCTTTCCCCCAAAATCCGCCTCGTACCAACGGAAAATCTCGGAGAGTAGCACCTTGCCCTCTTCAGGGAGCACGATGACCTCGGAGGAATTCACAAAACTCTTGGCAGCGGCCTCGAGCTGGTCATAGATTGTGGCACTATCATAGTAATCGATGGGAGCGCACGAACGGGAACCACAGACCAGGGCAAAGTGAATCCGGGAATCCACTGGTTTCAGAATCCATTTCTTACGAGGGTCCTGGGGACCGAACTGCCGCAGCACGTGGAACCAGGGGCGGGCGTTGCCTCGCAGGATGCCGTGTTCTATGTCGTCAGCGGAGAAGAGGTGCCCCCCGATGGCATACTTCAATCGGCTGAAGAAGTCCGGCGCTTCCTGGACAGATTCCTTGATACCCAGGGAAACAATGCCATCGATCACAATCGTGTTGTAAAGATTAACCCAAAAGGCAAGCTTATCCCGCCGTCCAACTAATTGGCTCACATCAAAGTCCCGAAGGCCGTTGGTCAGCCGTCGATATTCCTTATACTCGTCGGACTCCCGGAGCTTATGGTACTCCACCAGGCCTCGACCAGTGTCGTAAAAAACATCCTTTAGAGTTCGTATACTTCGCAGTAAGGCCCCGGCAAGTTCTTCCGATGCCACCCCGCATACTTCATCACCGCCGTTCAGGACGACATCCGAAGATAAGATCGCCCTGGCTTTGGCCACTATTCGACTCGACGCCCGCTCAGTCTCGTAGAACTCATGGACCAGGTCAATGAAGAGGGCGGCTGTCCAGCTGAAGTTGTCGGTCCCATAACCTGTGCCGTCGAAAGAATCGAAGTACTCGTGGAATCCAAAGCGTATGGGAAGCTGCAAGAGATCTTTCTGCAGGGAATCGGCCTTAAGAGTATAGCCATAGCGACGCAGACCCTGGGCGAGCATCCAGTTGATATTGATCCATACCGGCCCGCGCCAGTAGTTTGCGCGGTCGAAACCTTCCTGCTGCGTATCGTAGTTTGGCACGGTGAAGCAGTTGCCCTGGTGCAGTGCACAGAACGAGGTAGAGTCAAGTCGTTTGTACAAGTCCTCAGCCTGTTCTTTGCTTGCGGCGCCGGCAAAAAGCGGCAGGAACCCTGCAGAAGTATCCACATCAATAGGCATGTCGGCTACTAGGTCGAAGCAGTCAAAAATCTTATGCTCGGGATGCCAGAGCTTTTGGCGGATAGCCGACCCGGTCTGCTCGGCCCAGGAGAGGGCTTGATCCGGCGATGCACCAATCAGCCTTGCGATTTCGACCAGTGATTCATTAGCCCGACACAGCACCGAGTTGAAGAGGGGGTCTTGTATCAAAAAAGGACAGGACTCGCGGATACGGGCCTCGTCATAGTTGCACCTGCGAAATAGGTCCACAAGGTACACGTACCGGTCATAGTCCTCATCTTTAGGGCGGGTCTTAGGGTCCGCACCGTGCCCCAGGTCTTTACGCTCGTAAGGAGGCAAAGTAGCTCCGTCCACATGCATCCGCCCAAGTGGGATGTCCCACGTAGGAGAGTTGTCTATCCCTGATTCCCAGGGATGACGGATGTATACCAGCCCCTCGTCTTTCGGATCCCTCTCCCTGTAGAGATAGTCATGCAACATCAGAAGTTTCGGGTAGATACGCTCTAAGAACGGCAACACAGTACGCGGACGCCGGGCATTTCGGTAGATCCTCTCAACGGCCATGGCAAGGACAGGCGGCATAGTGATGCCTGACGTGAGTTTGCCTTGAGGGGCGTTCGGGGATTTTTCGGTCTGCCAGAAATCCGGCTCTGGGAAGTAGTGGCCGAGAGCGTCATGGTTGAAAACGATCTGGGGAACCATGCCGTTTTGCCACTGCGCGTCAAAGAGGGTTTCGATCTCTATGATCGCCCTACGGGTGTCGTAGTGGGAGCGTCCAATGGCAATGAACCCTGAATCCCAGTTCCACTGATGGGGGTATAGGGCGGGAGCCGGCTTGGTCGAAGATCCCATCCAGTTCTGGTCAAGGATTCGCTTGGCCTTCTCCACGTAGTTGGCAAAGATTCGAGCCATGTTTCAGTTAGGTTTCACAATTTTGCTGTCAGAGCCCCATATGCTGCCCCAAGCAGGGCTGCCTTGTCGTTCAGAATGACCCGAACCGGAATACTCCGTAGTAATCCCGTAAACCTCCCTTTATCTACAAAGGCCTTCATGAAAAGGTCCTCTCCAAGTTTCGGCAAGATCTTCGGGGCGATGCCCCCTCCTATGTAGATACCGCCCGTTGTGAGACCGGTTAATGCCAGGTTGCCGGCTGTCGCCCCCAATATTGAAACAAACAAGTCCAGCGTTTTCACGCACAGGGGTTCTTTTTCCACAAGGGCTGCCTCAGATATGACCTTTGACGGATCATCCTCGTTCATTCTTTGGGCAAGCCACGCCGGCTCTGAGCCCTGACCTGTAAATTTCAGCCAGCAGTAAGTAATGAAGAGTCCCGGGCCTGACAAAACCCTCTCAACACTGACGTGACCCAAGCGAACATGAAGATAATGCCACAAGGCAACTTC
>JAQYVR010000165.1 GCA_030145395.1 Desulfobacteria bacterium | reverse complement strand
CGCTATGATCAGGCCTTTCTTCGTCATGGTAGAGGCGGTCAAGCGTCTGGCAAAGGGCGATTTCTCTGCACGGATGAATATAAACACAGGCGATGAACGAGATCTGCTGGCTAAATCCTTCAATGAAATGGTTCCTCAGCTTGAAGACAGAATACAAATCCGTAAGTCTCTGGAAGTAGCCAAGGAGGTGCAACAAAATCTCCTGCCACAGGAGATACCAAACCTACGCGGCTTTGATATTGCTGCCAGGAGCGTCTACTGCGACGAGACTGGCGGGGACTATTTTGACTTTTTCCCCTGTGAGGATGAAGACTGCGCCCGCTTTGGCATTGTGGTAGGCGATGTCACCGGCCATGGAGTTGGAGCTGCTTTGCTCATGGCCACAGCGAGGGCGCTCATAAGGGGGCTGGTAACGAGACCGGAAAATCTGGCCGAGAGTCTCACCCAAGTGAACAGTCTTCTCGCCGCCGATGTGAGAGATAGCGGCAGGTTTATGAGCCTGTTTTTTCTTATGATAGAAGAGGACTCACGCCTAATCAGTTGGGTCAGGGCCGGACACGATCCAGCCATACTCTATGATCCCGCCACGGATACCGTGGAAGAGCTCATGGGGCCAGGAATGGTCCTAGGGGTGGAGGAAGACTATTTTTACGAACATGTTGAAAAGACCATCGAAACCGACGGGACAATTATTCTCATGGGTACTGACGGTATCTGGGAGACCCACAACGGAGAGGGAGAAATGTTTGGCAAGGACCGTCTTTCCCAAATCATCCGTAATAACGATCAGAAGTCCGCTGGGGCTATTCTAGAGGCTGTGCTTGAGGCAGTCAGCGACTTTCGTGGGGACGCAGAGCAAGAAGACGACATCACAATTGTGGTGATTAAGGTGCTGCCGTAAGCTATCAAGAGCGGCATGACCGATACGGATTGGAGGTATTCTCCATGCAAAATCGGGAGTCTGCCCAAACCGCTCAACCGAGGCCAAAAGTGTTTCGCGCTTTGGGCAAGGCCGATCCCCCGGAGCAGGTCGAGATTGACGGCCATTTCTATCGTAGGGTTGACATTCTGAAGCACGATTCGTGGGCGGCAACGGCGCTGTACCAGGGTCCGCGGGGCATGGTCGTCGCCAAGTTTAACCGTCAGCAATCAGTTTTTGGGCTGCCGATGAAGTGGTTGGGCCGGAGGCTGGCGCGACGTGAGACCCGCATGCTGCAACGGTTGGACGACTTACCTAACATCCCCGACTACAGCGGCAACTTGACGATAAATGGTGTGAGCCAGCGACACGCTGCTACTCACGACTACGTGGCCGGCCACACCTTGGAGAGACGCGAACCTGTCAATGATGCTTTTTTTTCCATACTCCAGCAACTGATCAAGGATATGCACGCGCGCGACCTTGCCTACGTTGACCTCAGCAAACGCCAGAATATCATCGTCGGGGATGATGGCAAGCCTTACCTGATAGACTTCCAGATCAGTCTCAACCTGCCGGGTTGGTGGCCGGGCAATGGTTGGCCGATGCGAGCAGTACTGCGCCTTTTTCAGGGCATGGACGACTACCATGTGCTCAAACACTACAGAGACTGTCGGCCGGATCAGCTCAGCCCTGAACAGCTCGATCTGGAGAGATATCGGCCATGGACTATCCGGTTCGGCCGCCGCATCGGCAAGCCACTGCGTGAGATTCGCCGTAAATTTCTGGTGTTCATTGGCGTGCGCACAGGCAAAGGTCGGGCTCAATCCGAAACGGCCCCCGAAGACGCTGTGCGACGTGAGATGAAGTGATCGAGGTAGGCCGGGAGGCTAATATAGCACATCGATGATTACTGCCTACTGAACCCACCCCTCTCTAATATCCCGACCTCCACAGATTTCACCAAATCCCGGCTTTCCCCCTGAAGCTTGTTGAGTTCGTTCACATAGCTATTGAGGAGAGAACCATCGGGCATGAAGCCAAGATTCGCTTGAGTAATGCGATGGGTTCCCCGGATCGCAGCTCGGAGAAGTTCGCAGACCACCAGGAGGTCTGAAAGGAGATGACCCTTGCAGCGTTTTGCCGCCCTGGCCACTAGGCGCAAACCTTTATGGGCCTCTTCCATAATCTTCATGGGGCATTCGATTGCTTGCTTCAGCGGGTCGAGAATTTCTTCAGCACTCTTTCCAAATGTTTTTGCCTGGGCAAAACGCACATAGACCTCGCCATCTTCATCACGAAGCCGCAACAGGGTTGCAGATGACTTCCTCACCTCCTCGAGCAAATTTTGCCAGCGAGACTCAGAAGGAATGTCACTGCGCCGTAGTTCAACCAGGACAATTTTCTCGAGAAGTGCCAACCCCACACAGGCTCCATGGGCTGCTGCTGCACCACCTCCCGGCACAGGCTCTGGTCTGGCAAGGGCTTCCATAAACGAGTCGTGCATAACCAAAATCTCCAAAAGGAAATATCAATATACTTACTGCGGATTGGGTCACCAATCATCCTCTGCTCTATTTCTCTTTTACCAATTCGGGCAGCAATAGTTCTCTACCTATTCTCTAGCCTTCCTTGATAACCTTCTTTTGCATCCTATCTAAATAACTATCTAGTTCTTCTATATCCTTAAAAATTCTCTGGTCGGGTAAAGCCTTGATAATTTCAAAAACCTTCTCGATCTGCGGTTGCATGTTCACAAGCAATACCTCTCCTTCGTTACTCTTCATCACTTTTCTTGCCATGAGTATTACACTCACGCCGGAACTATTTATATAATTTAGTTCTTTTAGATCGAAAATGATCACCTGCGGAGATTCCTGCAGAAGTGATTCGACTTCTTGCTGTAATGTGGAGTAGGTATTCGTATCAAGTGAACCGACGGGACTT
>JAQYVR010000099.1 GCA_030145395.1 Desulfobacteria bacterium | reverse complement strand
GAGTCCGAGGGTAAGACGGGATTGGGCATCTACGCTGATGGCATGGTCGAGCACGACGGCCATGTCGGACAGGTGCTGGCAAAGCTCAAGGAACTGGGCCTTGAGGAGAACACGATCGTTATGTATTCGAGTGACAATGGTGCAGAAGTATTCGGTTGGCCTGATGGTGGAGCGACAAGGCATCGCGGTGAGAAGAACACTCAATGGGAAGGGGGCTACCGGGTTCCTTGTGCGATTCGCTGGCCCGGAGTCATCAAGCCCGGCACGATCATCAACGACATGGGCGCGCATGAAGACATGCTTCCGACTCTGATGGCTGCCGTCGGTGATGCCACGGTCAAGAAAGACCTCCTTAAGGGTAAGAAAGTCGGCGACAAGACCTTCAAGGTCCACCTGGACGGCTACAACTTGATGCCGTTCCTGAAAGGCGACGTCACCAAAAGCCCGCGTCACGAATTCATCTATTGGACCGACTCAGGCAAAGTCGCGGCACTGCGTTACAATGACTGGAAGATCACCTTCCTCCGCCAGAATGCGGTGGGTTTCAGAGTCTGGGAAGCTCCGTTCGAGGAACTGCGCTGGCCGATGCTCACCAACCTGCGTATGGATCCGTTTGAACGCGCTTATGATCAAACTATCGGGTACACGCATTGGCAAACAGAGCGTATTTTCTCGATAGCACCCGCAGCTGCCTACATCGCGAATTGGTTGCAGAGCTTCCGCGAGTTTCCGCCCCGCATGAAGCCTGCCACCTTCAGCCTCGAGCAAGTGATGGAAGCTGCGGCCGGCGCCGGCGCCGCCAGAAACTAACGGCGCGGGCGACAAGTAACAGTCAAGTCAATCCGAGGGCCGCGCTCGCTCCGCTGACTCTATGACGGGCGAGCGCGACTCTGCTGTCGGTCAATTTCTCGCGACGTTCAAGGAGTTTCCGCCGCGACAGAAGCCGGCGAGCTTCACTATCGACCAGGTTATGGAGAAGTTGCATACCAGTGGTGGTTCAAAATAGAAGGGACTACTGTTCAAAGAGACGTAGGTCGCCGTACTCGCCCCAAGGTGCGGCGACTACCACACACGATAGGGCTGGTTTACTTGTGTTCGCATAACGGCCCTGAAAAACCGATTATCGACGGCAGCTATAAGCTTCCGAATATTGTGGAGGTAAAATAGACGGTTGATCGTGGAAGAAACGACAGGTGGCCAGTTCTGTGCAGGGCTTCACGGGACTGGCCACAGTTGTTTACTGAGACAGGTGTGGATAGGAGTTTACAATCTTCAGCAGTAGTACTTCACCGGAAGAAGCCGACTCAAGATTCATGATTACAAGAAATAATCATATTTCTCACCAAATAAGAGATTGGCCAGGGCAAACCCTGAAATATTCCAGGCCATGAATTCTCGCGACTTTGTAAAGGAATCCTGAGACGGCACGTTGGCCTGTTAGAACGCCTCCTCAGCCAACCAGCTATTTCTTTTCATCTTCCAAACCCCTCTGAATGGCTTGCAGCAATTCGTGGCCGATGCGTTGGTTCGGATGCTTTTCTATCATTTGTTTTGCCATACTTTCCGCCTTCTTGAACTGTCCCTTTTTGATATGGTGGTCAGCCAGCGCGTAGAGATAATCCATGTTGTCAGGGGCCAACGCCAGAGCTGCTCGCAAGGCTGCTTCGGCTTTAGCATTCCGCCTCAGATGTTGCAGGACCAACCCCAGGTTATACTGAATACGCGGCCGCTCCGGCAGCCCTTTTGCCGCTTCTTGCAGAAACTCTGCTGCGTCCCCATATTGCTTCATCTCCGCCAGCAGGAGCCCCAGAGAATAGGCAGCGTCATACAGTTCGGGATGAGCTCCCACAACCTCACGAAGCAAGACTTCCGCCCGCTCGTTTTTCCCTCTCTGATTGTACAACATGGCAAGGTTCACCTTGGCGGGGTAAAACAGATCATCAATCTTGATGGCTGCCTCGTAATCCCGGATGGCCTCGTCTGCCCGATTTAGCGCAGTATAGAGATTACCCAAATTGTAACGCCCAAAAGCAAAGTCCGCCGAGTAGGTCATGGATTCTTCGAACTCGCCCAGAGCGGACTCGAAAACCTGGCGTTGCTCTGGCGTTAGCAGTTTGGAGGGCTCTCCGGCCAACTTTTGTGCAGCTTCAATGCGAACAGCCTTTACGGGATCGTAGAGGAGGGGCCCGATCACGTCCGCCAACGCTTTGTCGTCGTTAAGATTCAGGCTATCAACAGCGGTTCGACGGATGAGTGCTTCATCATCCATCAAAGCAAGCTGGAACGCCTCTGTCGTGTCTTTTCCGGGAAATGCAGCGAGAAGGGATAGAGCCGTGGCCCGAACGATCACGGGATAGAGTGGGTCTCCAGCCAGCCGTATCAATCCGTTTCGGGCCTCGGGGAGCCTTTTTCGTCCGGCCTCGATAACGGTCCCATAATGGGGCCTGCGGCCAGGACCGTACCATTTGGTCATCGACTCATCCGACCATTTGTCGGTTTTGTCCGGGTGACAGCGGTTACATGCATTGGGGATGCCCAGTTTCATGCTGAGACCGGGACGCGGAATGCGAATACTGTGGTCCGGCCGATAGTCAATGACCATATACTGACGGCCAGGCATATGGCACTGAACACAATCGGCTCCGGTGCCAACCTCAAAGAGCACCTTGCCGTCAGAAGATTTGACAGGTTCGCCTTTTTCTCCCTTCTTCTTATGAAAATGGTGCCTCTTAGTATCGTACTCACCGGCCCGGTGGCACTGAAGACAGAGATCGTTCCCCTCCTTCAGGAGTTTTACGCTGTGCACATCGTGGCAGTCGCTGCACCGCACATCCCGATGATACATCTTGCTCTGTGTAAACGATCCGTAAACATAAACCTCTTCCAGGATCTGCCCATCTGTGAAATAGAGGTTTTCGGCGAGAAGTGAAGGCAGCAAGCTGTCAAGCAGATCAGGTTCTGCATGGGTGTAGTCGCCCAATGCCGCCCGACGGGAATGACAGGGAGCGCATAGCTCCACCAGGCTCCTTGAGCCAAGTTCAGACGTCTTTACCAGCAGTTCGTAGTTTTCAACTTGCGGCCGAGCCATGTCCGGCAACTCGGCCCATTCCGCATGGCGCGACCCTGGACCATGACAGGCCTCGCAACCCACGTCAATGTCCGACCAGGTCGTCTGATATGTATCCGTGTCAGGACTGTAGTTCTTTTTCAGATTGGTGGAGTGACATTCCGCGCACATGCCGTTCCAGTTCTGGCCGGCATTGGTCCAGTAAAGCCAGTCCTTGAAATCAGGAGGGGAATCAGGAACAAGATGATACCATTCCTTTTCTCTCACATCCCAGGCAATGGGAAGGCACTGCCACCGGCCGCCGGGAAAGGGGACAAGATACTGCTGTAAGGGGTACCAGCCAAAGGTGTGGGTGATTTCGAATTCACCCATTTCGCCGCCCGGCCCCTGGGTGAAAGCATAGTAGCGACCGTCTTTACGGTAGAATCGTGAAGTGACACCATGCACCTCAAAGACCGTGTTTCCAAAATCCCCTAAGACCGTCTTTTCATCCGCCACATCCATGGCATGGTCGTGGTGGGAATCGAGCCATTTGTCATATTCGTTTTTGTGGCAATCCCGACATTTCTTGCTGCCCAGGAATTCGGCTTGTTGCGCAGAGATGGTATCTCTTCGGGGACTAATGACGGTGACCTTTAGAATATATAAAGGTATCGACAGGATAATGATGATGGTCGCGATTATTCCGGTAGTTTTCCAACCTGTCATGCGTAGCTCATTGGCTATTTGCTAATTGCCGTGTGGATGGTGATCGATGCTCAGAAGTATTACTGATAACTGATTACTGCTAAGCTTTCTTAGGATACACCAATGCTTCTTTTCGAAATTCACTCCTCTTGATTGGCCGCTTGGTGTTCACTTTCACAACGTTGTTTTCAATTGAAACAGCGTACGCATCCAGCGGCCGGGGAGCCGGGGGGCTAATGACTTCCCCTCGAATGTCGAAGGCCGATCCATGACATGGGCAGGCGAATTTCTTTTCCTTGTCCACCCAAGGGACAGTACACCCTAAATGCGTGCATTTTCGGGAGAGTGCCAAAAACCCACCATCCTCCAGACGGCAGAGATAAAACTTGCCCCTGACAAAAGCCGTAACAGAATCAGGCAAGAATTTCTCGACCGCCCCAGCCTCAACAACGGTTCCGGCATCGTCTGATCCCCGCGGTTTGCCCGGTCGAAGATATGTCAAGATAAGGCCGACCAACTCTATCAGGGCAATGGCACCCAACCCAAGCCACAGCTTGCCCAAAAACTTCCTGCGAGAACTTTCGGGTTGATCGGTTTTCTGTTTTTTCATGTTCTCTTCATTCTCACTCTACAGGGCCTATGGATCGGAGTCACGGCCACGCCAGCTTCATGGCTGTTCCGCGAAACCAGATTCCGGTGACCGTCAGGATGACAAATGCCGTCAAGAAGAAAACGAAAACCATCTGGACCGTCTCCTCTCTACTAGCACCGTACCTCCGCTTCATCACGGAGTAAAAACCCCAGACGCCGGCAAGGATGAGGGCAAGTGGGATCACACCGTTGCTGAGGAGAGATGGAATGCCAGGTATCCAGGCCACAACATCAATCACGTATTCGTCCAGTAGAATTCCTATTGGCGTGGCTATGAGGCCAGTAACGGCGCCTGTGAGGGCCATTCGCCTCCCCTTGGATGAGACAAACCACACACCTGGAGTCGTCTCCGGATAACGCATATATGGAATACTCACCAGGGCACACATAATGAGAAAAGGGATGACAAAAAGGGCAAACAGGGGATGAAAGTGGAGCAGCATCTCCTGAAACCCCATGAAATACCATGGGGCCTTGGTCGGATTAGGGCTTAGTCCCGGATTGGCCTTGGCCTCCAGCGGAGCATTAAGAACGACAGATAAAACCAGAATGCCGGCAATGAGAACAAGGGCCACCACGACCTCACGCAGGATCAGGTTAGGAATCGTGGGGACTGTCTCACCGCGGGAAGGGGCATCCTCATCAGGTCCTCGAGGCATAACCAACCCGCCAGCTTTCCGCACGCGCCAGAAGTGAAACGCCATGAGAATGATAACACAGCCCGGAAGGATCGCGGTGTGGATCGCATAGAAATTGGATAAAGTCGCGGGTCCAATCTCCGTGCCACCACGTATCCAGTGTTGTATTTTGGCGCCCCCAAATGGCATATACTCCAGCATTCCCGTGCAAATCGTGATTGCCCAATAGGCAAGCTGATCCCAGGGGAGAAGATAGCCTGTGAAATTTGAAAGCAGAACAGTTACAAACAGGGTGAGTCCGAAAATCCAGTTAAACTGGCGGGGAGAGTGAAAGGCACCCGTGAAAAAGACCCGCAGGAAATGCAGAAAGACAACAACCAGCAGCAAATTAGCGCTCCAGTGGTGGATATTTCGGATCAGCTGGCCGAACAAAACTTCATTTTGCAGATGCACGATGGAATCATAAGCCCTCCCCGGAAAGGGCTCGTACGCAAATTTGAGAAGGAGTCCGGTCCCTATCAGCATGAAGACCAGGACCACGGCCATGCCGCCAAGGCCCCATGTAAGCGTGAACCTGAGGGTGCGTTCTGGAACAATTCGCGGCCGGAAGTGTAGGATTAGGGTGTTGAAGAAATGCCTGTAGCCTCGACGCTTCTCTGGTTGCCTTGCCATTCCAGGGAATATGGAGTAGCCGACACGCCGAAACAGGCTGAGCTGTTCTGCTACTGGATCATTCTGCTGCGCCGGTCTCATAGATATGCAGACCTACTGCGTCCTGACGAATACGACGTCAAAGGTTTGGGACAGCCCGGCGTGAAAATAAACGCCCCTGAGGACATCGGGTTGCGGGTCATAGATGAGAGTGTAAGTGGAGCCCGGATACCCCACATCCTGAAGTTCAACGAAAACCCTCACATCGTCTCCTCTTCGTGAGGCCTCGGCCCGGGACACGTTAATTGGGCGGGGATTGAAATAGCCTGCGTCCAGTTTACCGTTAGCACTGATGCTGCGGATTTCAATAATATATCCGCCGTCCGGCCGTAGCCAGCGGCCCACCAGCTTGTTCAGATCGCCATGGGCCTCCTTAACCCGAGTAGGTTCGGCGGACGTCACCTTTTCCTGTTTCGCGCCTTCCTCGGATCTCTTTCCACCATAAAAGACGATACCAACTACCGCCACCGCAACGATGGTAGCAACAGCGAGGAAAATACGAAATCCTCTTTGCTTCTTTTTTTTGGGGGCGTCGCCGGAGGGCTGTTTCTTTTTTGGTTTCTTCTTACTCATTTTTTTTCCCAGCGACAGTCATTTACAGCTATTAGGGGAAAAAGGCAACTGAAAAACCCCTATCCGGAAGGATCCCAATCGCTTAGTGACCGCGCATTATCATTAATGGGCACAAGAGACTATCAAGAGATTGAAGAACCCTGCAGCAAGCTGCAGGGAATCTTCGACCGTAAGGAAGTATGTTATTATTAGATTCGCTCGCTAACCCCGCAGCCCGCGAAGCACTGCCGTCAGGCAGAACCTGCGGGGAATGCGCTCGCTATTGCGGTTCACTACAAGAAACGCATCCAACAGCCACAGTTCATTTACGATTTTGAACCCGAATCACAAGTTTTTCGACCCTGACCGGCTCGCTCCCCTTGACCCCGTCCTTCAGGGCGGGGAAGCTTCATTTCTTGAGACCTACCATGTGTTCGCAGCCGTTGACTAAATATCCTGTTTGTGATACGAAAATATTTCGTGTATCGTATTGATAAACTTGAGAATTTAGATTGAATAGATTGAAATTGATAGTTGACGAAAGGGGGTGGCGAAACAAAATCTATGTTGAGGTATAGAACACTTTTTTTGTGTGCTGAACTCTGCAATGAAGCTCCCCGCCGCAAGCAGCGGGGCATTAAGAATAATAAAGTCTATATAGGGAGGTAAATGGACTGAGAAATTGAAATTCTCTGCAGTCCCGATAAATCGGGACTGCGGCCGGCAGAGGCGGACAAGGGTTAGCGAGCGCATAGATAGCCACCTTCGCAGCAGATGGCTTTATCGTGGGCCTTGGTGTAAGCTTCTAAT
>JAQYVR010000008.1 GCA_030145395.1 Desulfobacteria bacterium | reverse complement strand
GTATGGACATGGTTTTTGTAATATCGTGGAGCAAGGCCCCTGCCTCCACCAAAGCAAGGTCAAGCTGTTCGCCGACACTGTTCAACTCGCGAGCGATAAGCAAGGCCACATCTGTCACCAGTTGGCTGTGTCGGAAGATATGCGGCAACATCTCATAGCGCTGAATCAACTCCAAACATTGTTGCCTTGTCGGTATCAATAGTATCCCCTGCTATTTGCGCCCCTCATGTTCCTCAGTAAGCCTATCAAAATACATTTCCATGAATTGATGCCGTTCTTCAGCCATGCGTCTTCCCTCTGTTGTGAGCATGCGGTCTTTGATCCTGGAGAGTTTTAGCTTATACTCCCGATATCCCGTGTCTTCCTCGCTGTATGGTTCCGTGTCCTCGGGCTCGATATGAGGATTATGGAGTTTTGCCCCTACTTCTCCGGCAAAGAGGAAGGTCCTGGCGATACCCACGGCGCCGATGGCGTCCAGTTTGTCGGCATCAAAGAGAACCTTGGCTTCCAATGTCTCTGGCTGGTGGTTTCCACGGAACCTGTGGGATCGAATGCAATGGATGATAATGGCCTTTTGTTCATCGGAAATTTGGTGCGTTGCTAACAGCTCACGGGCCATTTCGGCCCCCTTTTCCGCGTGGCAGATTTCGCCCTTTGACTCATCTTCGTATGACCTACCAACATCATGAAGATAGGAGGCAATCTCCAACACATGCAAGTCTGCTCCTTCAGCGCGGCCAATATGCATGCAAAGGTTGAAGACACGCTCCGTGTGATCCCAGTCGTGGCTGCCACGGGCGTTGGAAAAACACCTGACGGCAAAGCTCCTGATCTCGTCAATGGTTGATTTCACCGCTGTTTTGATACCATACTTGTGTCCCTTTCACCATACATAAGGCGGGCTCCCATGAAGCCCCATCTGTAAGGGCGGGAAGGCTTCGCTTTTGTGGGGATATGGCTTGCAAACCACTATACTGCCACATATAATGCAGGCCAGCATATGAAAGGATGAACAAATGGCGGAAATGTTTGGGAAGTACGTGGCAATACTGGGGGATCCGGGGTGCCGTGCAGGCTGGCAGGAAAATTTTCCCCGATTGGCCGAGCTTTTATGGGAGGAATACCGGCCTTCACACGTATTCGTGCCCGGAGATATGGCCGCATATGGTACTGTGCCTCAAAACGAAGAGATACTGCAGTATTGCCAGAAACATCCCTGGGAGTGGGTCGTTGCGATGGGTGACCACGACCGGCCGGTTTATGTTTTCGAGCGATACTGGGGCCCGCCCCACAAGGTGACCGACCTCGGCCGTTGGCGCTTTATTGGCGTAGACACATCGAGTTGGCTTTTGACTGCGGAGGAAGCCCTATGGCTGCGGGAACAAATCAAGGAGGATAGCATTATCTACACTCATATGCCGCCAGGGATAGACGGCTGGAAGTTCCATTCACTTTCCGCGGATTGCACAGCCCGTTTCTTTGCAGTGTTGGATGATTTTCACGATCAGGTTCGGGCGTGTTTCTTCGGCCACATACATTCCTACGACCGTAAAGAGTATAGGGGAATACCTCTAATCGTGACTGGTGCCGGCGGTGCCGAAGCCCTTGGGTTGGGGGAAGATGGGTATGAGGGGACCAGACCCTTTCAAGCTATGACCTTCGATACGACCACCGGCGAGATTCATCTGTTGGAAGATACGCGATGAATAGCGTCCCGAAAGGCTTTCGGCATCAGGCGTGACCTGCCGCTCCGGAGAAAAACTTCAGATCGACCCCCATTAGTCTGGCGGCCTCCTCCCATTGCTCCTCTGGCGGGGTTTCGAACAGAATGTTTTCACTGGCAGGACAGGATAGCCAGGCGTTTGCCATAATCTCGGATTCCAGCTGGCCCGGGCCCCACCCTGCGCATCCCAGAGCGAGAATAAAAGATTCAGGCCCTTGCCCTATCGCAAGTTTCTCTAAAATGTCTTTTGAATTACTCAAGGCGAGGGAGGGGGTCACGGGATGGCAGGCTTCCCAGTCAAAGGGTGGACCATGCAGCACAAAGATTTGACCTGGGTGCACGGGTCCTCCCAGGTGAACGGGAGGAGTGTCTACATCGGGAGCGGATTCAAGTTTCAACTCCTCAAATATGGCCTCATGGGTTAATTCTGGATCGACCCGGTTGATCACAAGCCCCACGGCCCCCTCCGGGGTGTGTTCGCAGAGACAGGTTACGGATTCGGAGAAATTTGGATCTTCAAGACTCGGCATTGCAATCAAAAAGTGTCCTCTAAGAGATGCCTCGAATTCGTTTTGTTGACTCATTTCCACTCCCAGTGTTGGTTTCTCGGTCATTCAATAAGATAAGAATCGTTCCAATGCGTTTAACGCCATCCTATTTCAGTGAACCAGACTTTGTCAATAATCCAAACTTCTACTTTTTCTAAAAAGAACTCCTATGCACTGCCCCGAATAGTTACGAGATCAAGACAAATCCTTTGGCTCTGGTCCTCGCAAAAACGCAAGGATTGCACCAATCGCGGCCACTATGCCTCCAGCCCCTATGGCATAGCGAAAGGAAGAGATAAAGATAGGCGACAGCTCGGGCCGATAGACCTTCAGGCTGAGCCCTCCGCTCAATACATGAAAGCTGGTATTGAATATCGCCCCTGCCAGTGCCACGCCCAGTACCATCCCAAGATTTCTTGCTGCGGCTACTGTACCAGACGCAATCCCACGCTGGCGTTGTGGGACAGCAGTCATAGCAGCAGAACTGTTGGGTGGCAGAAAAATGGCCGTCCCCAGGCCCACAAGGGCCAAGCGCCAGACAATCGGAAAGGGGGTTTCACCGGAACCGAGCGCAGTCAGCGAAAAAAGGGCTACGGCCAATACTGTCATACCAACCGTGCAGAGTGTCCTAGATCCTAACCTGTCGTACATAGACCCCGAAAGAGGGGATACGAAGAACAAGAAGACAAAGGGGACCACCATAAAAAGCCCTACCTTGTTGACTGGGTAGTTACACGCGTGGACCAAGTAGAAGGGCATGAGAAAAATGACCGTAAACAGGGCAACGAATAGGGCAATCCCACTCAAGATGGGGAGCGTGAATAGGCGGATGGAAAAGAGGGAAGGCTGTACCACGGGATGAGGTGTCTTGGTCTCCACTCGTATGAAAACAGCAGTGGCCAGGATGCTGATGCCGAAAAGGCACAGTGTTCGCAGCGAGAAATATCCCCAATTGTACCCATGGCTCGAGGCTAACAGGAAACAGACCAAAGAGAGGGTCAGTAGTCCCGCACCTATCCAGTCAAAAGACTCTTCAACCGTGACATCGGCGTGGCTGCCCCTTAGCAGCCGGGCAATCAATATCGCGGTCGCGATCCCGATGGGGACATTGATATAGAAGATGACCCGCCAAGAAAAAAGGTGTATCAAAGCCCCGCCGAGAGCCGGTCCAATGGTCAACCCTGAGGCCACCACAGTTGCGACCATTCCAAGGGCCCTCCCCCGTTCCGAAGCGGGGAAGGTATCGACGATCAGTGCGGGTGTGCCCGACATGATCATAGCCGCACCTATCCCCTGAAAGGCTCGAGCGGCGATTAACCAGTATGCGTTTGGGGCTAAGGCGCAATATAACGACCCAACAGAAAAGACGACCAAACCCCTGCTGTAGACCCATCGTCTTCCTTTAATGTCACTCAGGCGACCAAAACTCAGCAGGAGAGATGAAATTGTGACAAGATAGATCATGACCACCCATTCTATTGTGGAGAGAGTCACGCCAAAGTCTGCCATGATGGTAGGAAGCGCAATATTCACTATGCTACTGTCGAGAGTCGACATAAAGATGCCGATTGCAACGAACAGGAAGATCAGCCATTTATTCCGGCCCACGCCGGCTCCAGTCTTCATAAGAAGCATCCAGTGAGAAGTTTTGACCGTATCGCTCCCCGCGCACGAAGTGCTGCCGTGAGGCAGAACGCCCGCCCTTCAGGGCAGGGTCAAGGGGAGTTCTATGAAAATGTTCTTTCCTTATCGGGAAGCTTCACAGATCTACCGGAAAATCCAGAACCATGCAAGGATTGGGTTGCCTAATAACTGAAAGGTGAGAGGAGGGTTCAGGGAAAGAGATGGCAAAGGGAACAGATGCTGAACTGCAACAGCGAGCGAATTCCCCATCCCGATTTGTCCCGATGTATCGGGGTTTATCCGGACTCGGACTGCGGTGAGCTGCAATCAATCCTTCAGCATCGCCAGTAACTTTTCTTTTTCTTCCGACTCAACCCCGCTATCCTGAATGGCTCCTTGTTCTTCAAGGTAGAGTAACAGAAGCTTTATGGCGTGTTCGTGGTGACTGAACACGTCTGCTATATTTGTAATACTATGCCGACTAACCTCTTCATCTATGAAGCGGTCTATCCAGTGTTCCAATGCCTTACTGTCTTTTGGAGAGCGTTTGCCAAGTACAATAGGCTTCTTATAAGCAAAGCGAATCTGTGCCAACAGGTTGTCTTTCTTCGCGTTTGCCACCGTTTCTTATTTCCTTTGCCTACGGTGTTCTAAATGGGGAATAGGCCTGCTGCCCAAATTCTCATACACCATCCACCAGTCGAGGTCAACCGCTCTCTCTTGGAAAGACAACCCGTCCAGCTTGACGTTTTCCCTTGCACCGTATGCGTTCATCAGCAAACGATAGTCCTGGAAGGGGTCCTATCCCCTTGACCTTACAACCATTTTGGTTTAATAGGTTGATGTACCAAAATACATGACTAAGGAGAAGGAAGACATGCAAGATGAGATCACACAAACAATTGGGATTATGCCTTGCCTGGACATGAAAGAGGGAAGGGTGGTTAAAGGGATTCATTTTGTGGACTTGAAAGACGCTGGTGATCCTGTGGAGAACGCCCAGTTCTATCAGAAGGAAGGGGCTGATGAGTTAGCCATGCTGGACATAGCAGCGACTTTGGAAAATCGAAAAACGAGACTCGAGTGGGTCAAGAATGTGTCAGCCGTCATAGATATTCCTCTCACAGTTGGTGGAGGTATATCGAGCTTGGAAGACATTGAATTGGTCATCGGAGCAGGTGCTGATAAGTTTTCTATGAACAGTGCCGCGGTGGCCAATCCCGATCTTGTGAGAGAGGCAGCCAAACAATTTGGCACAGAGAAGGTCACCGTGGCTGTGGACGCCAGAAGGAACAAGGATATGCCCTCTGGATTTGAACTGGTCGTTTCAGGTGGAACGAAGCCGGTAGGAAAAGATGCAATCTCTTGGGCCAAGGAGTGCCAGGACCTGGGGGCGGGTGTGATCCTACCGACCAGTATGGATGGAGACGGAACCCAGGCAGGCTTCGATTTGGAATTTACAAGGGCCGTTTCAGACGTTGTTAGTGTCCCAGTCGTGGCTTCAGGTGGTGCGGGCACGCTGGAGCACTTTTATGAAGCAGTGGTTATGGGTGGGGCGCAGGTCGTGTTGGCTGCTTCGGTTTTTCACTATCGCCTTTTAAGTATTGGAGCAGTAAAAGAATACCTCAGGGAAAAAGGTCTACAGGTCAATCTGTGAGGCACCCGAGAGGAGAACAATGAGCGCAAACATGTTCACGATGGTTGCCTGCGGCATTTTCGTCGGTATTGGTGCATCTTTCTCCGGTTTGGGGGGTGGGTTTTTGATGGTGCCTCTCTTGCTTCTCCTGGGGTATTCAGCACAGAAATCCGTAGGCACCTCCTTTCTTGCTATTGTAGTCATTTCCGTGTCGGCCCTGTTGGCCCATAACAGGTTGGCCAATGTTGATTACAAGACTGGGATCTTACTTGGTATCGGCGGTATCCTTGGTGCGCAGGTTGGATCGCGTCTTGTGGAGCATGTCTCAACCGCCAATTTTAGGAAGATCCTAGCTGTTATCCTCCTTGGACTGGCGGCGTATATATTTTTCAAAAAGTAGACTTTCGAAGCAGACTTGGGCGCACTGGCAAACGAGCAATCATTGCCCCGTCTGCAGTATATCTTTGACCCTATTTCAGAAAAGAGGTGAATCAAGGTGTCAGAAAAACAGTACCTCATTGATGCTATAACTGTAGATGAATCCTGGCGACTCTTTAAGATTCTGGCTGAATTTGTTGATGGTTTCGAAACACTATCCGACATCTTTCCGTGCGTTTCCATCTTTGGCTCTTCGCGAGTCCGCCCAGGCGACGAACATTATGAAAATGCTGTATTGATTGCCAGACAATTGGCCCGGAACGGCTTCAACATTATGACGGGGGGCGGTCCCGGGATCATGGAGGCAGCCAACAAAGGGGCCAAGGAGGGAGGGGCCAAATCGATCGGGGCTAATATAGCCTTGCCGTTGGAGCAAGCTGGCAACCCGTATGCAGACATAAAGGTCGAATTCAACTATTTCTTTGTAAGGAAAGTGATGCTCATAAAGTATGCTCAGGCATACATAGGTATGCCAGGCGGTTTTGGGACGCTGGACGAGGTCTTTGAAGCCTTGACTCTCATTCAAACTAAACGTATCAAGCCTTTTCCGGTGATTCTTGTGGGGTCGGAATACTGGAGTGGCCTGTGGGACTGGATCCGGAGCAACCTTCTGGAGCGCAACATGATATCTTCAGAGGATATGGACTTAGTCACCATACTTGATGACCCAGACGAAGTGGTAGAGGCGGTTAGGCGCGTGGTCATTGTTTAGGGTATTTATGTAGTATCTTATAGGTTTGTCTAAAAAGTATGGCCGGGCTATCAAGCCATTTTCCTTGCTCCGTGACCACTTTCGGGACGTTAGCTTCGTTCCGCTAAATCATAACAACTCGGGCCTGAGGCCCTCAAACAGCTTACGATTCTTAACGCTTCACTCAGCTGACATCTCATAGCGCAAAGCTTCACTCCGTGCCCGAAAATGCTCAATGTCGCTCGGAAAAGACTTTGAGCCGGTCTCATAGTAATGAAAGCTGTTTCTGAGACGAGATACTATGAACATGAATTCCATCCTTCAAGAGAAGTCATCACTCCTTCAAAGCATGGACTGGTGATGTCCATCCGTATGATAGCAAAAGAACTGTATCAGCTCCAGCAGGAAGTGGAAGAGCTGGAAGCATCGATTGAATCTGCTCCATCCCATGAACGGGAGCTGATTAGGGAGCGTCTTCGAATAGCCAGGGCCGAACGAGACCGGATGCGAAAAATGCTTGATGGTGAAAAAGAGACTCCTCCTTCGGAATAAGCGGCAATGGTGTTTTTGAAGAGACAGGCATGATTCCTGGAAGCCAGGGGGAGATATCGTATTTCCCTATTCCGAGGGGGGTTGCGATATTGTTTGTGTCCTGTTACAAGCTTGACGGCTTCGCAAAAAGTCCATCTGCGGTGTTGAGGACTGGAAACCCCTCGGGGCACAGTCCTCCGGGAGATCTTTTTTCACAACAGTACGTTAGGGAGGTTCAAATGAAGAAGATCCGGGCTCTGCTGGTCTTGGCATTTGTGGTGACCGTTTTCATTGTCCCCAGCCGAATCCAAGCAGCTAATCGTGGGGAACTGCTTGCCGCACAGGGAAGCGAGGAGCTTGACATTTACAAAGACCAACATGCCCCGGATGGACGTTTTATCCCCGGTAACAGAGGGGTGGTGAAAGACACAAAGACGGGTCTCGAATGGTTTGCAGGCCCGGATAAGGATACAACGTGGGATGAAGCAAAGGCCTGGACGGAAAGCCTTTCCATTGACGGCGGCGGGTGGCGGATGCCCACAAGAGATGAAGTAAAAGGTCTTTATACAAAGGGTACGGGAGCTCATAATGTGAGTCCGTTGTTTATGACCGCGGGGGGCTTTGTGTGGACGGGTGAAACAGTGGGTTCGTCGCATGCGTGGGGTTTCTGTCTCGATATCGGGGACGAGTACTGGCCCCGCCGCACATACTCCGAGACTGCTCGCGGTTTTGCCGTACGTTCCGGAAAACGATGACGGTGTGACGTTAATGCCGGTAAACCGCCGCAGCGGGCTCATTTCCTGTCCAGATTTCATTGAGATCGTAGGGAGCTTCAATCTGTTCCCAATAGTTTGAAAGCAATCAAAGTAAGGAGGTAGGCACATGAAGATCTATCTCATGCAACACGGTCCGGCTCTTCCCAAAGACCAGGATCCAGAAGAAGGACTCGGCTCTGAGGGAAAAGAGAGGATTCATGCCAGTGGTAAGGCCCTCAAGAAGATGGGGGTTTCCTTTGACGCTATTTTGTCCAGCCCCAAAAAACGTTCCAAGGATACGGCTGCCATTGTGGCGGAGCAGGTAGGATTTCCACTGGAGAAAATTATCGAAACAAAGAATGTTAAGGCAATGGCCCCGCCCGAAGATACGGTTCAAGCTTTGTCCGAACTTTCGGGGGCCCAGCGCGTACTGATTGCCGGACACCTACCTTCTGTGGCTGAAGTAGCTTCCTTCTTGCTCACAGAAGGCTCCAAGGCAGCCGTGCAGTTTGAAATGGGCGGTTGCTGTTGCATTGATGCGGACAAACTACCCACACACTCAGGCCGACTGCGGTGGTATCTTACGCCGGCCCAGTTAGAGCTTATCGCCTCATAGGGTTCGCCCAACAATAAGTTCGCAGAATTCGCGCTCAGATTTGGGATATATTTGATCGATCCGAATGAGAAAAACAACAGGGCACGAAGTGAAGCTGTAGCGCTATAGCAGGCTATTTCGCGGATTTTGCGAATGAGTATCGGCCGAAGGTAGCCTGAAGCTGAGATGGGAAAACGGGAAGTTCTTTTTGGACGAGCCCTCATATGCCTTTCTTGACAATCGGTAATCACAGACTTGCCTATCGGCTGAAGGAGGATGGGCCTGAGAGTTTTGTCTTTATCCACGGATTGGGCGCCTCAAAGAACTCCTTTGACCGCTGCTTTGAGATGGAGGCCTTCAGAGGTTATACGCTGGCTTCTCTTGACCTTCCAGGTTGTGGGGAAAGCAGTGGGCCCGATGACTTTTCATACAATATGAAGGATCAGGCCGATGTAGTGCTCGGATGGATCAGAGACCTGGGACTTGCCCGGATCATCCTTGTGGGACACAGCATGGGAGGGGTCATCTGCCTTTATGTAGCAGAGGTGCTGGGCACACAGGTCAAGGCATTTTTCAACCTCGAAGGGAACCTTGCCCGGCGGGATTGCAGCTTCAGTTCCAAAGTGTCCTCAGCCGGTTGGGAAGACTTCGAAAGCAAAGGCCTTGAAGAATTCAAAACCACCCTGAGAGAATCCATGCGAGAAAATCCCTCGCCTGGTCTGAAAAATTATTACGAGAACATCTCACGTGCTTATCCTCGGGCCCTTTACCTGAGTTCAGTATCCTTGGTCAAAGAGAGTTGTGATGGGCACATTGACAAAAGATTCCTAGCTATGGCCGTACGAAAATGGTACGTGTTTGGTGAAAAGTCTGTCAATCCTGTAACCAAAGATTTTTTGGATCAACACAATATCCCGTATTCTGTTGTGCCTGAAAGTGGCCATTTCATGATGGATGACCAACCGGGCCTCTTTTACAAGATGCTTTTCGATACCTTAGAACTCAGGAAATGATGGAGACTCTTTTGTGAAAAGATCGATCAGGAAAGGCCTTGGGTTCGGATTGAACTCCGGTGTGATTACGACACTGGGTATGATGGTGGGGTTGAGTGCCAGCACACAATCAAGGATAGCGGTGATTGGCGGGATTATCGCTATCGCCATCGCTGACGCCTTTTCAGATGCTGTTGGCATCCATATTTCAGAGGAATCGGAGAACAGGCACACTGAAAGAGAGATCTGGGAGTCGACGCTTTCAACATTGGCATCCAAGTTCATTGTCGCATTGACCTTTGTGGTGCCTGTCGTAGCGTTTGGACTCTCCCTGGCCATTGCTGTGAGTGTTGTCTGGGGCCTCGCCCTGGTCATCATGTTCAGCCACTACTTGGCCACCCAGCAGGGTGTAAAATCCCATAAAGTGGTGCTGGAGCATGTAGTCATTGTGATCATAGTGATCATTATTACCCACTACGTGGGGAAATGGGTCGGAGCCTTTTGTTATTGAGGCGCAAAATTCATCGTGTTTTCCATGTGAATTCCCGCCTCGGAGAACTCCTCTATCTCGGTGTAATACAACGCACTGGCGTCAATACCGTTCTCTTCGATGAAACGGATAATGGGCTCCACCACCGGCGCTTTTACAACCCAGGGGGCCAGAATGAACATGAATGCCCAGATAAGGACTATGCTAAAAAACAGGCGAGCCCATCGCCGGGCTATAGGTAAAGAACGCTTCGGCCTGTAGCCTGTCTCAACTCCGCTTCGGCCCATTGCAGCTTTCATAATCAAATCCGTGCTGTGATCTCCGGAAAGACCAGATAAAACATTATGTATGCCATTATAAGCGTGAGGATCAGGTTAAATGACTGGCCGCACACATAAAGAATAAGAGGTTTGCCTCCCTTGAAATATTCTTTCAGTTCGCGGAAATTGGTGGCCAACCCTATGCTGACAAAGGCCAGACAGAAGAACCATCCCCTGAAGATTTTCGACATCCCCCCAATGGCTCCCTGGTCTATTAAAACATAGGCAACGTCATTGCCGAGATGCTGATACACTAAAGAGGAGACGATAGACGCGGTCATAAATCCGAGTACGAACTTGGGGAAGCGGTGCCAGATTTCCATGGCGCTCACTCTTTGCCCGGGGACACATTCCACCCGTGCGCACCAGTAAATAGCTACTCCAAAGGCAATTACTCCGATAAGCACGTTCTGGATCATCTTTATGGTAGCAGCCACATAAAGCGCCCGTTTGCTCAAAAAGGCCCCGGCAGCCGCCACGGCGCCGGTGGAATCGATAGTTCCTCCCATCCATGCCCCTCCCAGGATGTAAGGCATCCCCACCAACTTGATGATAGCAGGCATGGCAATCATCATGATGGAGGTGAAGACCAGAGAGAATCCGACGGCAAGGGTCAGTTCCTCCTTCTTGGCTCGACAGGCGGCAGCAGTGGCTATGGCTGCCGAGACGCCACATACGGACATATCTGCGGAAATGGTGATATTGAGCGTCTTGGACGGCATCTTGACAATCTTCTGTCCGAATATGTAGGTGCAAATGAGCACAGTGGGGGTGACCACCCACGCCACGAAGATCCCCGGGATACCGATTAAGAGTATTTTCCCAAACAGTATTTCAGCGCCTAATAGCACCAGCCCTGTCTTGATGTAATACTCGGTTTGAACGGCAGGCATCACCCACTTAGGGGTTCCTACTGTGTTGCTTATAATAAGACCGAAGAGGATGGCCCATGCAGCGTACCCAATGCCGCAATGTTTCATTGTGGCGTTGCTTGCTGCGGTATAGGAGAGAACAGCCACAAGGAAGACAAAAGCAAAGCCCACCATGAATTTGGTCATCGAATGGCCCATAACCTTCTGCCCCATTCCAAAAAAAATGGCCAGAACAATCATGAGACAAATGAGGGATAGTATGAGGCTGTACGAATGGACGTTGATTACAGACTTGGCCTTTGAAGCCTTTGTGTGGGCAGCGTGCCATACATCTATTGCCTTGACCGCGGCAGCATTGAGGGATTCATCCAGAAAACCTGCAGCAGATGCCGCTTCTTCCGCGGCTTTTGCCCTTTCCAGGGCTGCGGCCCCCTTCTTCCGGGCGACCTCATATTTGGCCATCGCCTTTTTTCTGGCGGTTCCTGCCGCCTCCTCACCCATAAAAAAAGCGTATAAAGGGTTTGCGGCCCACTTCTTGGGTTTGCTTGTGAAACTCTTTATCTCCTTTCCAAGGGGGGAACTCGTCGCCTTAAGTCTCTTTTTAGCGTCCACAGCCTGGTACCAGGCTATGGATTTGAAGGGCGCCCTTTGAGACTCGGCCTCCAAGATGGCATTGGCCTGGGCAATAGTCTGTTTCATATTCGCTGGTCCCCTCGGGAAATAGAGGACAGCGCCGAAGATGACTAACAAAAAACCGAGCCAGATGGCCCAGTAGTCTTCGATCCGCCAAAGATCAGAAAAACTGCTCTTTGCTTGACTCGTAACGACCTGCGCATTGTCATCCGCTCTTTTCTTCTCTTCCATCGCTATCTCCAAAATGCAGTGTGTTTCTTACCCAATTGCTTGAACTTAGTTCGCTTCGCTCACAATTGGCCTGCCTTGGCGCTTCGGCTTATTATGAGCTACGAAGTCAGTAATCCAGGTCTGGGCCAGGGAATGTTGGAATCATGGGTTCTGGAAAAATGGGATGGTGGGCTACTGTCAAAACCCCTCTTGACAGGCAAGTCAACAAATGACATACCTCCGCAAAAAAACCATCATTCCAATATTCCAGCATTCCAGCACGAGGCAAAAACCCAAGCCTCAAAAAAGCTTATACCGTCAATAGGTTGTAGAAATTCCGAGACGTTTAATTAGCTTTTTATTGCCTTGGAGGACGTCTTTGCCGTCAATATCGAGGGCCGCGTCTTCCAACTCAGTCCTGCTCCACGGTCTTCCCCATGTGAACCAGCTGAGACCGAAAGAAGGAGCGCATGTCAGACCTTGAAGTTACAGTCCCAACTTAATGGCTGGACTGACATAGTAGTCATTCCACACACCCCCCCAAATGAAGGAAGACCTCTTTTAACCCTTAGAAATTATAAGACTTGTTTGTTATTGAAAGGCAGCATAAAAAACAGGTAACAGCTGGAGTTTGTTGACTGTTATTTCATTATACCCCTAAGAAGAAACTGTCAAGCAAATCTGTATTTTCTCGGGAATGTCGATCTTCCCCATGCAGTGCTGTGATGCTCGATTTAATACAAACGAATTGATAAAATGTGGTGATTCGAGTAATGTAAGTGTGCTTATTACGGCTGGTAACAAAGCGCACAGGGCGGTTCGTCTGTCCTGTGCCACTTTTCTGGGAGGTTCCACAGTGTCGCTGAACGAAAGCCCTGACTGTCACATTGAAAAGATCATTCGCGGAGACGCCGAGGAAGTGATTGCGCTAGTCTCAGCAGACCTTGAGGATGAACAGGTGCAGTATTTCCTGCGCAACCGGGACTGCCTGATGACGGATCTACACAGCTCCAAGGCCAGACTCGGGATCAATCAGGAGAAGCTGACTGATTTTGAACTTAAAGGCAACAAGATCTCCTATGAGGCGAGGTTGTGGTTCTATATCCCGGAATACTCCGTAGGTCTTACGATTGACCAGTTGATGACGACAGGTCTTGAAGTCGGCAAGATTTATTTAAGAAACCCCAAACTCAAATACTCTGCAGAGGAATTGATCAATCTCATTTCGAACCGTACTATCATTGTTCCTAAGGGAACAAGAGTTCTGGAGGAGGGTGTCCTGGCTGTGCCGGTTATGCCCTTTGTTCACCTTCCCAACCTCAGGGTGCTGACGCCCGAATATCTTAGAGCCGCGGTACTGAAAAGGATTCCTCGTGAAGATCTCTATTTTGCTCAGCCGGAGCAAGAGGTGAAGAAGGTCATCGTACCAGCGGGAAGTGGGGTGATATCACACACAAGCCTTTTCACGCAGCAAAACGAAGTCTATATTCTAGACCCCGAACATACAGACGCCCGGGTGGGGAGTAAACACACTAACGGGATCATATATCTTGAGCTGATGGGAGGAGACAAGGATACTGTCAAGGAGAGAGTACATTTCGAAGTGTACAAACCAGCCCAGGCGCAATACGAGGGGAGGCAAGACTTCTTTATTGATCTGAAGTCCCCACTCTTGGACAGGCTTTACGAAGAGGAGGCGGTGGATGAAATGACCGTCGCAGCCATCAGTGGAACGGAAGGACCAAGATTCATTAAGCTGGATTCGAGGTATGATCAACTGCTGCAAGAGCTTCGGCATGGTACTTCCCTGGTCTTGCACGGTTTTCCCAATCGACTCCTTGCATCGTACCTCATTGTGGCGGCCGACCTCGGCCTTATAAGTGACCTGACCTTCAAAAGTGCCTATGAGGAGGGATACTTTTTCAGGTCAGAAGACCTTGCTTTTATGAATGCACTGCAGGACATGGGGGTTGAGATATTCTGGAAGAACCCCTTACAGGGCGATCTGGTCCTGTACAAGCAATTCTTCATGAGGTCTTCAGTCATACCCTCGTTCAACGAGGCCTTCAGCTCAAGAAAGCTTGCTGCGATTTACGGAACGGCAGGAGATGTTGACGCCGAGACTCAAAAGGAGATTGTGGACAGCATTAAGTCCTTCAAGGCTTTTCACGGTGGCGTCTGTGGCATCCTGACAGGGGGCAGCTCAGGAAGCGTCATGTCGTTTGTGTCCGAAACTACGGCTTCCCTGGGGATGCTTTCAGGGGCCGTCTACTGGAAGATTCCAGGGGTGGAGATTTATCCCCATGTCGATTTTGCAGCCTATCTGGCCCGAAATGACTTACTGGAAAGGCAGGAGATACTGTCTCAAACCACTGAGGCAGACATCTATTTCAGAGGCGGGGTAGGCACCAATCTTGAAAATGCCATCACTTTTGTGAAGAAGAAACTCGGCATTGGCCATTACAAACCCCAGATATTTGTAGGATCATTCTACAAACCCCTTCGGGAATGGCTCAACCACCTGGCAAGGGAGGGAGTGGCAGATCCTAAGGTCTTTGAAAACTGTTATTTCATAGAGCATGGATCTCGGATCTTCAAAACGCTGTGCGAACACTTCGGCTCAGAGGACAAGATGATCCGCGAGGTCTCGACCGAGTAGGTGGAACCGCAACAGCGAGCGCATTCCCCGCAGATTGCTGCGGGGTTAGCAAGCGAATCTAAGAATAGCCAACTTCCTTACGGTCGGCGCGAAGCACTGCCGCAAGGCAGAACATTCCCTGCAGCTTGCTGCAGGGTTCTTCAATCTATTAATCGGTATTGCCTGGGATGATTACGAACAAACATATAAGACAACGTTTAGACAAAATCTCTTCAGGCATTCCCTCTGAACAGGGTCAGATGCCCGCTCATGTGTGGCAGGAACTCAATGAATACCTGGTCAATCATTATGAGCGTCTCGACAAAGAGGCTCGATCGTATGCTGATAATGTCTTTGATCAGCTGGAAGCCGGCATAGAGCAAAGAATCGGTTCACTTCCCGAAGGCCGGGCAAAAAAAGCGGTGAGTCGAAGGCTATCCATGGTCCGCGGGGAACGCCCTCCTTTACCGGTCCTTTATTTGGACACCCCTGTCATTGAAAATATAATCAGGCACTCCCTTGGGGAACGGCTTCCCGAACCTGTAGCAACCGGCTCCAAAGCCCTCTACGAAGAGACCAAGACCCTGGTCAAGTCCGGGAAACTTATTTGTCCTGAAAACAGCTCACATCGCGAAGCCCTTCAGATGGGAGGCACTCAGTCCCGGAAAGGGCTGGACATTATGAGGACGCTGTCGGAAGGCCTATCATTCAGGCATAGTCAATCCATTGAGGACTTTCAGATCTTCAGAGCCCTTCGTGGTTTTGTCAGTGGCAATGGGCCGGTGGACTATCGCAAGTTTTGGCAGGACGCCTTTGAGAAGAAAACGGTCAATACCGTCATGAAGAGACGCTCTTCCATCGTATTCAACGGCTTTACGGCCCTTGCTGAAAAGCCGGGCGCAGGGGTCAGCCCGCAAGTTGAGCCAGAGTCTCTTTCTACTCGTCTTAGGATTAGATACGATAAAGCGTCTCTCAAGAATGAGCAGCAATTGCAGCAGAAGTCTGCAAGGCACCTCAGGGACCTGGCCAGACTCGGCACGAGATACCTGAGCATAATGGGGGAGGTGGACAAGCGGCACCTTGAAGGTTTCTGGGCCGGACAAAGAATTGACCTGCCCCTTGCTTTGTGGAAATATTGCGGCGGAAATCCGGAAGACGTGCAGGGGTTGATGTCCTTTTTTGAATCAGAGCACTTCAGAGACGTCCCGGCTATGAAGATCAAACAGGACATGTGGAACACACTTTCAATGGATCGGGCGGAGGGCCTGAGGAGGCCAACCGGGCACGCAGACGTAAACATTTTATCCGCTGTGCTTCCTTACACGGATGTCATGATCCTGGGTAGTAATATGACAGATGTGATAAGGGGTAAGCTGGGATTCGACTCCAAGTTTGACACGGAAATTTACGGTGCGGACGAACATGATCTGATCAAGGCTGCGCTGAAAGAGATTGCTTCTGGGAAATCACAAGGTCAATAGAATCGTGCCTCAGGCCATGTACGGAGCCCTCTTGGCCGGATGGACTGTAAAGGCCGACGCATTCCGAGCGACTCGACCTGAGGTCATCGACCAGGCTTGCCATAGGGTTGAGTGCCTCTGGTCAGTCGGTATTTGAAGCCTTGTCAATATCAACGATCTTTTTGCCTGCAATGTAGTCGCGGGTCTTGTATTTCGTAATGCGCATCAATTTGTTTGTGATCACTCCCATTCTCTTCACGTGTTCCATGATCTCGCTGATATGATCATGCCGGGGATCGTCTTCAGGCATATCAACCATCAACAAATCGGAATGTCCGGCAATGACTTGCAGGGGTTGGTTCATCTCATGACACACGGCCCCGGCCATTTCAAGGACCCCTTGCAGTTTCTGTTCTTCTATTAGCTGCGTGAGCAGCATTTTGTGGGTCAGGACTGATTTGATCCTTGCCATGAGTTCTGTCTTACCCACAGGCTTACGCACATAATCTGTTCCCCCGGCCTCGAACGCCTCTTCCAAGATCTTGTTATCTGTATTGCCGGTCACAAAGATAACCGGTATGTCATTGGTTTCCGCGTCCTCACTCAACGCTCTGCAGACTTCTATGCCGCTCATGCCTGGCATAACGATGTCGAGAAGTATCACATCCGGTTTTGATGTCTTCGCCAGTTGAAGACATTCTGGTCCGTTCTTTGCGCTTAGGGTGCGATACCCGTTCTTCTCAAGCATATTTATGGCAATCGAGACACTAATGCGGCTATCGTCTGCAACGAGGATCGTGCTGTTTGAAGGGACAATCGAATTGGTCAAGTTGAACCTCCCTATTTAGGCTGGATTGTGTGCAGAAAAGGTCGTGAACCGCAACAGCGAGCGCAGTCCCCGCAGCTTGCTGCGGGGTTAGCGAGCGAATCTAAGAATAGCACACTTCCTTACGGTCGAAGATTCCCTGCAGCAAGCTGCAGGGTTCTTCAATGCTCGTATCTATCAAGATATTTTCAACAATACCATACTGTTGGGCTGACAATCAAGGAAACGTTTTTCAAACGTCTTGGTTTTTCACACAGGAAATCCGCTTTGTAGACATCGATTGTTGCCGAAAGGCCTTGACAAGCCGGCTCGGCCCCAATTAAAGCGAGGGTATTACCGTGTCCGGCGTTATGCAAAGGTTTCGGATTTGGCCTTATGATATTATCATGAGCGTGGAAAGAGAGAAAAGCGATTGGGAAAGATGAAAGATCGTCCTGTCCGCATGCGCTTTTTGGTCCAGGAACACCATGCTCGTCACCTTCACTACGATTTTCGTCTGGAGATGGCCGGGGTGTTGAAATCTTGGGCGTTGCCCAAGGGGCCGTCATTAAACCCGGCTGATAAAAGGCTGGCGGTTATGGTAGATGACCATTCCCTTGAATACTTTGGCTTTGAAGGGATTATCCCTGCCGATCAATATGGGGCCGGTGCTGTTGTGGTGTGGGACCGGGGTGAGTACAGTCTCCTTGAAGGGGATGATCCGCTGGGGGCCCTTGAGGGTGGGAAGATGATCATTGAACTCAATGGCAAGATTCTCAAAGGGGGCTTTGCGCTGGTCAAGATGAAAGGACGCGGCGAAAAGAATTGGCTACTGATCAAGAAGAAAGATGCTCACAGCGCAGCCAAATGGAATATCCGACGGGCGCTCACAAAGGAAAAGCAAGCTGCGCTGAAGGATAGGGTGCCGCCGTGTAAGGCACATTAATAAGGTTCGGCTTGTTTGCGGTTAAGTTGTTCATTAG
The DNA here is from genome assembly GCA_030145395.1 of Desulfobacteria bacterium. Taxonomy (GTDB): domain Bacteria; phylum Desulfobacterota; class Desulfobacteria; order Desulfobacterales. The sequence goes on along the minus strand of JAQYVR010000008.1, from coordinate 8,088 downwards.
GAAGTAATCTAAAGAATTTGTCAATATGACGAGACAGATAAAAAATATCTTGTTTGTCTGCACGGGTAACATTTGTCGCAGTCCTTTTGCTGAAGGCCTTTTCACAAAGGATGTAACACAAAAAGCCCTAAAAAGTATTGCCGCGGATTCCGCGGGCTTGCTCGCACTTCCCGGCAATACAGCCACTCACCTGGCCCAACGGGTTGCGGCTGAATACGGTGTGGATCTGGCTGAACACAAGGCAAAATCTGTGTCGAAAGACCTTGTGGAATGGTCTGATCTTATCCTGGTCATGGAAAAATCCCACGAGGACTCGCTCCTGGCCGCTTTCCCGGAGACAGCAGGGAGGGTTCTTTTGCTGAGGCACTTTGCCCGCCATGGTTCGCGGAGGCGAGGCATTGCAGATCCCTACGGACTGCAATATGAGGCATATCGGTTCTGCTTTCTTGACATTGAGGATTCGGTTTCAGGCTTAGTAGAATATTTGTGTGGCCGCTCCATGGCTTTTGATCCTATAGAGGTAACCAGTTACGAGGGTTACAAAGCCAATGAATCCCCCCGTTCATTTGTGTGGGCGGATCGAACCTTCCAGATTACCAAGATTGTTGACCGTTGGTATGAAGGCAGCCCGGATGAGACATCCGAGGTCATGGATTACTTTAAGGCACAGGCTGATGACGGGGGCACCCATATCATTCGCTACAACAGACTCTTTGACAGTTGGGCGATACTAGTTCCTCAAAAGGTCAAGTGAGCCAATAGGCCTGACGACCCCACTTTCCCTCCTTCCTAGTGTTACCTCTCATTAGCTAGTTCAAAAACCGGGGAGCAGCCATGCAGCCATTCCCCTTGCTCCGTGAGCATTCTATGGATGTCTGCTTGGTTCCGCTAAATCATAGCGCGGAGTGCTTCTGTTGAAACCGTCAGATGCAACCCTTGCGCTTTAGAGAGGCCGCGAACAGGGAAGAATCGGGAAAGAACTCGACAAAGAAGCGCACATGTTCTATAGCGCAAATGCAGATAGAGTTCTAATGCCCTTCGGAGCTATCGTTGAATCTAAGCCGCCTGCACGACATTAGTCTTAAGTGGAAGCTTCTCATCCCTTTCCTTTTTCTCGCCTTTATGGGAGCTACGGCATTGTTTGTGGTCTCCTACCGCTTCCAGGCTAGTCTGATTCACGTCAATGAAGAAAAGCGCTTAAGAAATCAATACCGGTATTTCTTGAACCAGATCGATCTTAAGGCCAATACGGCCATGGGTCTTGCCTATTTGGTGGCCGGGAACCCGGAGGTTGCGGAGGCTTTTGCGAAAAGAGACCGTCAGCGGTTGATAAACCTCCTACATCCAGCTTACCAGGGGTTACAGGAGGACTTCGGGATCAGCCAGTTTCACTTCCACGTGCCTCCCGCTACATCTTTCTTGCGTCTCCATGCCTTGGGCCAATACGGGGAAAGGATGGAAGGCTACAGACATACTATCAATAAGGCGAGGGAAACAGGCACAGGTGTTGGTGGCCTGGAGAGGGGAGCCTTCGGCTTGGGTATTCGAAGCGTGGTCCCTGTATTTCACGAGGGCGAGCAAGTCGGTACGGTAGAATTCGGGCTTTCTTTTGAAAAACCGCTTCTCAGGGAATTCAAAGAGAGTTATGGGGCGGATTTGACGCTCTACGTACCGGACGAAGGTGGTGACAGAAAGCCAAGGGTTTTTGCATCGACCCTGAGCCACGGTCTTCCCACCCCTAAGTTCTTCAATGAAGCCTTTGACAAGGGAGATGTGGTAATCCGCACGGCAAGGTTGGACGACAGGGACATGGCTGTCATCATAGGGCCGGTTCGTGACTTTTCATCAAAGATTGTGGCTGTGGCAGAAATCAGCGTGGATCGAAGTCCAACTCTGGCTCTTCTTAAACGATATGGGACCAGTGCCATAATCATTGGGCTTGCAGGCCTTGCTTTGTCCATATCTTTTGTTTGGTTCATATCCATTATTTTTACCAAGCGCATAGAACAGGTTGTGGAGGCTGCAGACGAGATTGCGGCCGGGCATCGTGATGCAAGGATTACGGTAAAGAGTGCTGATGAACTCGGCACCATGGCCAGGGCGATCAATGAGATGTTAACATCATTGGAGGAATCACGCAGAAAGGTAAAGGACTATGCTCAGAACCTGGAGTCGATGGTGGAGCATCGAACCCGGACGTTGAAGGAATCTGAAAAGACCTATCGAACCCTAGTGGAAAATGTTCCTCTGGTTGTTTACATGGTTATGCCTGACGGAAGTGCCATGTTTTTGAACAGGTTTGTTGAGCAGACCATTGGAATAACACCCCGCCTGTTAAGCGGGCATCATGAGCTATGGGCTGAGCATATCCATCCGAATGACAGGACGCGGGTTCTTGCCGATTTAGATGAATGTCTGGCCAAAGGGAATGAGTTTTTTGCTGAATACAGGATGATTCACCAAGATGGTCATGTCATACACGTGATTGATCACGCTGTTCCTGTCTTTGATAATAGTGACTTCATAAGGCTGGACGGAATCGTTGTGGATGTTACTGCCCGGCGGGAGCTTGAGCAAAAGACAGTGCAAGCAGAAGAGCTTCAGACGTTGGGAGAGGTCTCGGCCCGTCTGGCCCACGAGATCAGAAATCCTCTGACTTCCGTAGGCGGATTGACCAGACGCTTACTTAAATCATTTGATCCTTCGGACCCAAGGATGGAAAAGGCCGAGTTGATTGTGGAGGAAGTGGAAAGGCTCGAAAAGATCCTGAAGATGATGATCGCCTATATTGAACCTACGTCAATCCGGTTATCCTCGTGTGACCTCAACACGGTTGTTAGCCGCGCCATTGATACCGTGAGGTCTGAATTCCCGAATGGAAGCTTTTCCATCAAACTGCACGACGATCACAGGCTTCGTGATGTAAAACTCGACTGCGACGTCTTCGAAAAGGTCCTTACGAATCTTATGGAAAACGCCTTCTTCAGAATGAAAGAGAAGGGCGAGATTCAAGTTGCCACCGAAATGAACGGTGAATATGCTAAAGTAATACTGGCGTACGAGTTACCTCATATTTCAGATGATGATATCGAACACTTCTTTTACCCATTTGTAGTTGACTACCCTTTTGCCAAGGGCCAGCCGGATGCAGCTATTATGGATGTCCCCATGTGCAGAGTCATCATACACAAGCATGGCGGAATCATTAATGTGAAGAAAGAAAACACCAATGTTGTGAAGATTACCATTGCCCTCCCTTGTGAATGATCGGCCTGTCCCCGTCTCCCCGCGAAACTTACCTTAAGCGGCGATTAAGGATCACCTCTTGGTGGCAAACCTGAAAGATTCTTGTTTGCCATTGCATCTCTGTGACTATCTCCTTTTCCATTGACTCCGAACCTTCTTTGACGCTATGTTTTCTGTGCACACGCTGTTCATTCGGGGAAACTTAGCCTCAAGGTTGTCAGAAGTCCTTTTTAACAAAGAGTGTTCATATGAAGATTTTTGTATCTGGATCTTTGGCCTATGACCGGATCATGGACTTTCCGGGAAAATTTTCAGATCATATCCTGCCTGACAAGATTCACATCTTAAATGTCTGTTTTACCGTCAATGGGTTGCAAGAGAAGTTCGGAGGCACCGCGGGAAATATCGCCTACAGCCTGGCCCTTTTGGGGGAACAGCCTCGGATCCTAGCCTCAGCCGGGAAGGATTTTGAAAGGTATGAAGCCTGGTTGCGCGAACATAGACTTTCCTTACAGGGGATACGCCGGATTTCAGAAGAATTGACTGCCGGAGCTTATATTACTACTGACAAGGCCGACAATCAAATCACCGGATTCAATCCAGGTGCCATGAAGCATCCGTCCTCGTTTAAGTTCGATGGCGTGGACCCCGAAAAAGCTCTGGCCATTGTTGCCCCAGGCAATCTCGAAGACATGGAGACCTACGCCCGCATCTATAGAGAGAAGAATATAGGCTATATCTTTGATCCGGGCCAAAACATACCTGAATTTTCTGGAGAACGGTTGCTTGAAATGCTTACGGGATCAAGCCTATTGATTTCCAATGATTACGAGTTAGAGATGATCGTGCGGGCCACAGGCGTTGAAAAAGCAGAACTCCTCCAGCATACGGGGAGCGTTATTACGACCCTTGGAGAGCATGGTTCTCTCCTTTGCACCGGCGATAAGGAAGTCAAGATCCCCGCTGCCCGCGCTTCTCAGGTTACGGATCCCACCGGCGCAGGGGATGCCTATCGGGCAGGCTTAATCAAAGGGCTCGTAACGGAGAAGAGTCTGACGGAGGCCGCCCACATTGGTGCTGTTTGCGCCAGCTACGCTGTAGAGCACCATGGTACCCAGGAACATCGCTTTTCTAAGGAGGAGTTCCTATCCCGTTATGAGGTCAACTTTGGTCCGTCAGATTCACAAGTTGTTCTGTGATTCAGTGTTGCCTGAACGATAATTCCATTGTAGGGTTCCTCAAATAACGCAACCCGCGTGAGGCGGGTCGAAATACTGAGCAGGCTTATGAATATAGATCTCTCAAGCTTTGACATGTGCCGAATCCTTGTACTCGGCGATCTGATGATCGACGAGTATCTGTGGGGTGAAGTCGAGCGCATATCCCCTGAGGCTCCGGTCCAGGTTGTCTCTGTAGCCAGGGACACCACCACCCTGGGTGGAGCGGGTAACGTGGCCAACAATCTGGTTGCCCTTGGCGCAAAGGTTTCGGTGTCAAGTGTTATTGGTGCGGGTGAAAACGCCAATCTTCTGCTCAAGCTTTTCGAGGACTTGGGCGTTGACACGAAGGGTCTTATTCAGGATCCAAATAGGCCTACGACCAGAAAGACCCGCATAATTGCAGGACACCAGCAGGTTCTCCGCATAGACCGGGAAACAAAGCAAGAAATATCAGGCGACCATGCGGATACACTGGTCCAGTTTTTCAAGGAGCGAATCGACGACTTCCAGGTAGTCCTGATCTCCGACTATGGGAAGGGCCTTTTTACGGAGCCATTGCTCCGACGGCTCATTGATACGGCTGAGGAGCACAAAAAGGTGATAATTGTCGACCCCAAAGGGCTCAATTTTAAGAAATACGCAGGAGCTACAGCGGTTACGCCCAACAAGAGGGAGGCCTCTTTGGCTGCCGGGATCGAGATCGTTGACGATGTGTCGCTGATAGCAGCCGGGCAGAAATTGGTACAGGACATTCCCGTCCAAAAGGTGCTCATGAGTTGTGGCAAAGAAGGGATGTTCATCTTTGAGCATGGTGAAGAGCCTTACCGGATATCCCATGAAGCCCGACAAGTCTTTGATGTTTCCGGGGCCGGGGATACGGTTTTGGCTGTACTCGGTTTGGGACTCGCCTCGGGAGCGGCTTTTCGCCAGGCCGCTGTCCTTGCCAATGTTGCAGCAGGAATTGTTGTGGGAAAAGTGGGAACGGCAACTGTCTCTGGAGAGGAACTCCTTAAGGCCCTTGAGCCGTCAGCACGGGCGTTGGCAGCCAAGCAAAAGACAATGTCTGACCTGGTTCCCATAGTCGAGCGTCTCCGGGCAGAAGGCAAAACCATTGTGATGACAAATGGGTGTTTTGATCTTCTCCACGTAGGACACGTCAAACTCCTCTCCGCATCAAAGAAGATGGGTGATGTGCTCATTGTGGCCATTGATGATGACAAATCTGTTAAGGCGCTCAAAGGCGATGGGCGGCCCGTTATTGGGGCTCCGGAGCGTCTTCGGATCATCAGCGCCCTGGACTGTGTGGATTATGCCACGCTTTTTTCGACAGAAGAACTTGAGCATGTCATTGAATCCGTTCGCCCCGATGTTCTGACCAAAGGGAGTAATTATACGACAAAAACTGTTTTGGGACGGGAAATTGTGGAAAGGTTCGGCGGTCGCGTTGAACTGATTACAATAACCCAGGCAGTCTCCTCGACCCAGATCATTAACCAGATAAAGCAAGGATCCTCTGAGAGTGACTGATCGAAAGGCGTTGTTCCCGCGCAAAGCACTCCCCGTCTGATTCTATCCGATTTCAGATCACTTGAGGCACTTTCCATGCTCTGGATTCAGGAAACCCATGAAGGGGTTATTTTCAAGGCTGTCATTCAACCCAGAGGGTCCAGGAATGAAATCGTGGGCCTGAAGGATGATGCCTTGAAAATAAAGCTGACAGCTCCTCCTGTCCAGGGGGCTGCCAACAAGATGTGTATTGATTTTCTGGCGAAATCCTTGAAGGTAAGAAAATCGGATGTGGAAATCGTCCGGGGCCAGGGCAGCAGGACCAAACAGATATTAGTCCGGGGGGCAACCCCAGAGAAGATTACAGCCCTCTCCAAATCCTGATCAGCTCATAAAGATCATCCTGTATATTTCTGCAGTATCATCACGGCGTTATGGCCACCAAAACCAAAGGAGTTGTTCATCACCACATTCAGATTCGCCGGGGTGGGTTCTGTTATGACATTCAGATCAACCTCGGGATCAGGCGTCTCATAGTTTTTGCTGGGAGGGATGCACTGTTTTTCTATGGCCAGGGCGCAGACTATGGCTTCGATACTTCCTGCAGCTCCTATAAGGTGCCCTATCATAGACTTGGTAGAACTGACCGGCACCTTGTAGTCCCCAAATACATCACAAATTGCCATGGCCTCAGACTTATCATTGAGCTTGGTTGAAGTACCGTGGGCATTTATATAATCAACGTCTCTATGATCCAGACCAGCCATATTAAGGGAATCGCGGATGGCTTTCTTCACCAACCTGCCTCCCGGATCAGGAGCTGTTATGTGATAAGCATCTGTGTTGGTTGCATACCCTGCTATCTCTGCATATATCTTTGCGTTTCTGTTGAGGGCATGTTCTAGGCTCTCAATAACCAATACCCCCGCACCTTCACCGATGACAAAGCCGTTTCTTTCTTTGTCAAAGGGTCGGCATGCGCCTTTAGGATTCTCATTGTTGCGGGATAATGCCTTCATGTTCGCGAACGAACTTGCCGCCATTTCCGTAAGAATCGCCTCGCTCCCTCCGCTTATGATGACATCAGCGTCGCCCAGCAAAATATCCTTGCAGGCGTATATCAAGGCGTATGAACCTGTGGCACAGGCATTTGCCGGACAGGGACTTGTTCCGGTCAGCTTATGCATGATGCTCACGTTGGCATTGATCGCATTGGGCATCATCATAGGGATAAGAAACGGGCTCACCCTTGATGGATTTTTATTCTCGACCAGTTTTCTTTTTTCTTCTTCGAGGGTCATCAAACCGCCGATGCCTGTGCCTATTATGGTGCCTACCCTGTCGTTATATTCACCCAATTCGAGACCTGCATCCTCGATGGCAAGAGTGGCCGCAGCAACTCCGTACTGGGTGAACAGGTCCATTCTCTTGGCATCCTTGGGCTTAATTCCATATTCTTGGGGATCAAAGTCCCTGATCTCAGCACCGATCTTGGTTTTAAAATCAGATGTGTCAAACCTTGACACAAGATCAACGCCTGATTTGCCTTCCATGAGTGCATTCCAGAATGCATCTTTTCCACATCCGATGGGGGTAATAGCACCCACCCCTGTGATCACGACTCGAGTACGTTCCATAATATAATCCTCCAAAAGATGCTTGGTGTGCTGTCCAGTTCTTGTTTAAGAGTGACGGCTTCGCAAAAAGTCCATCTGCGGCGTTGCGGTTGTCTGCAAGCAGACTTAGATCAAAGGCACTGACGTGACTGCTGTCTATGCGTCTTTCGTCATTGCAACGTACAATAAGTACGCTTCATTCCTTAAGACTCGCGGGCCTTGCATCTGGAGCTTCTTGCTGTGCCGTCCATTTGATTACTCTTTGCGAGATTATCGAGCTTGGTGCTCAAATACGAAGATTTGGCACGGTCCACCAACTATAAAGGCCAGGGGTCTGGCCCGAAGTTTAGAAATGCCTTTCATGGCCGTAAATTTAAGGAATCTATGACAAAGCTTGTCTTAATAATGACCATGAAAATGCGCGTCCTTTACTTATGTGTAATCTTATTCTTTCTTGTTTGCGGCTCCGCGGGCAGCGCATATGCTGAACCATTCAAAGG
>JAQYVR010000007.1 GCA_030145395.1 Desulfobacteria bacterium | reverse complement strand
TCTTTGATAAAGAGGGTATTGAGTTCATCCAGCGAGACTTGAGTGTCTGAGACCATCGCCCAGACTAATCGGGCTCGATCTTCCAAATCCCACGCCCGGGCGGCCATCATCGCCAATCCTTCATCAAACCATCGAGGCAGTTGCTGTTCGCCAGCAGCCCGGTGGGCCAGGATGTGGCCAATCTCCTGGAGGAACACGTCGTTGAGTGAATCATTAGGGTAGGTCAATACTCGGTCGGTAAGGAGCACAATGGTAGAGGCCTGGCTCAGCGCATAGCCTGACATCCATTCTAGTGCTTCCTGTGCAAGGGGAGATCCGTTTGGTGCCAATATCACTCGAATGGATGGCCCAGGATGTTCGAGACCCATAAGGTCCATCATTCGCTGAAGTGTCTGCGGGTTGATCTCCTTCAGGTGGGCGGCTAATGGTTCCAAGGATTCCGGGGCTTCAATGATGAATTGTGGAGAGACGGCTCCCATGAGCAACTGTGGGTGAGCAATCATCAAGATGATTGTCAGGAAAGCAATGGGAAGCCCAATCTTCCAATTCAGACAATTGGGCTGGTGAAATCCTGGTTGACTGTTACCAAAACACATAGGGAGGGCCAGGGGAATTGTTTCCGTGGAAAAGGCTGTACAATCTGTATGGTTTTCAGAAGATTAAGGTTCAGGTGCCTACATTCAGATGGTCAAGGATGATGTGTGCGTCGGCGATGGGATCTGTGGTCATTGGCGATTGCGCCTGTTCTGTCACTTTTGTCAGGAGTCGTTGGGCGGCTTCTCTCACAGAGTAAGGGAATGTGGTTTCTCCTTGGATCTGACGAAGTTGATGCATGGCATCTCCCTGCCAAGCTGGCAGGTTACGTTGCTCAGCCCAATGTTGTGATGCGATTGCCACTGCTCGTCGTACACACACTCGGGCTAAGCCATCATTCCCATTTTTGAGCCCTTCGGAGGCCTTTACGAGTTCTTGTTCGATCTGTTCCCGCCAGCTCATGAACCTTTTTGTGTGGCATCACGCCGGTATAATTCGCCCCGGTTACACACCCGGTGAATAGCCACGACCTGTTCTGCACGATCAATGAAATAGAGAATACGCCAGTCTCCAACCGCGTATTGGATCATTCCTGGCAAGTCGGGGTGCAGCGGATCGTGGCGAAGGTTAGATACATTGGATGCGAGCCATTTGGTTTTATCCAATAAGCGCTGAGCCATAGGCTGTTCGGTGGCACGAAGATCGTCGAGCACGGCAGGGAGGTAGTGAACGCGATACCAGGGCATTGTGCGTTACCAGCGGAGATTGAGTTTTTCTGCGATCTCATCTCCGGTTATGCGTTCTGATGAGGCCAGGGATTCTTTTAATCGGGCCCGAACGGTTTCGTCCAAGGGCAATCCCAGGTCGGGGTCGCCTAACAGGTCACAGAGACGATCGTCGACCATGCCATTGACGAGTTCTTTAAATTCTTTTTGAGACAGGTCTGAAAGTTTCATGAATGACAATTCCTATCCAATTTGAATTTCAAGGAAAAAAACTTGAGTGCAACGCAGGATGGTCAGAAGCTACCAGCTTGTACGACATCATCCAAATTGTTGATGTCTAGCCAATGCCCGACCGTGTAGAGGACGCAAATCGGCTGATGTTGTTTGAGCAACTCTTGAAACAGCGTTGCCATGCCAGCCTTTCGATTTTCTGGAACCGCCAGGAGTTTGGGCAGCAGCTCTTGCAGTTGGCTCGCTCCAGTAGCCGAGATTTTGAGAAATCCCATCCAGACTCCGTGAATTCTATCCGAAGGAATAGCGGTTCCCAATTGCTTGAGATGGATCTGAGTATTAAAGGCCTTCCGAGAATTCGGCGCAGTGCATTCTGTAAATCCCCCCAGTCGGGTATAGCTGGTCTTTTCCTGCCAGTTACTGTCCACAAAAATAACAAAGTCCTCTTTTTCCTGGAGTAACGCTTGCGGGATGTAGGAATTGAATAAGACGTCACCGTAGGAAATGATGATGTCCTGATCATGTGGGCCTTTTGCTTGGAGAGCTTTCAAAAGCGAGTCCAATTCACCCGTAGCTGCATAGTCGTCGTTATCGACGTATGCCAAATTAGGCAGATTAACTGCCTCCTTTTTATACCCTCGGACCACAGCAATGTTTTTGATGCCCACGCTGTTATAGGCATCCACAATATGCGATAAAATTGGGATGCCGCGAATAGACACCATGGTTTTGGGTTTGTCTTCCGTCAGTTCACCAAGCTCATCTCCACGAGAGGCGGCTAGAACAATCGCCGATGCTTGGTCAGAGGTTTTCGGTAGATAGCGTTTTTCAGCTTCCAACAGTTCGGCGGCACCTTGCAGACGAAAGACTTCAGATACCGGCACAATGTTGTCTTCA
>JAQYVR010000257.1 GCA_030145395.1 Desulfobacteria bacterium | reverse complement strand
AATTTCTTTCTCCGTTGGGCCGGTGCCGGTCGGATGAGTGGCGGACACGAAACAATCACCGAAGAAGTGAGAGTTAACACAGACTCAGAGCCCTCTTCTAAGTTAAACAACGGCAAATGGCACGAACTATGGCTGACATACGACGGAACTACTTTGAAAATCTTCAGGGACGGCACCTTAGACGCTTCCAAAAATGTGGACACTCCGGACCTCTCCGATGCTCCTGTCAGGATCGGTGATTTATTCATAGGTTGTATCGATGACGTAAAGATCTACGACGAGGCCCTTACTCCGCCGACAATTGAGCTTATTTCGGCGTATGTCGATTACGGATTTGGCGGGAACATGAATCATTTCTATCCATTGGACTTTATGAGATTCAACATAGATTACGAGGTGAATGGTGGCGATCCAGAGGCTGAGTACAAGGTGGTTGCGGTCGCATTCAACAAGTATCCCCGGGCGCGAGAATGTCCCAGGAAGAAGAAAAGAAACAAAGCTTCTGACATTGTTGGACCTGGCGCGCACACACTTCAGTATGCGAACTTGGTCCCTGTTTGTGCCGAGCCACCAGCACTTGAGTGGGCAGATTGTATAGACGTAAAGTGGACGCTTAAGTTGACAACGAAGTTGACAAAAGAGGATCGCACGGTTGTCCTTGACCGCGATAACTGGCTTATGGACGAGGCCCTTTTTGTTCACAGCAGCGACCATGTTTACAAGGGGTACTGAGCCAATTGGCTTTCGTTTTAATGAGTATACTTAAGGTCCACATTTGCTATCTTCATTTGAAAGTGTAGGAGAAAAAGGGAGGTAAGACCATGAGAAGCATTAGATTAATTCTGCCCGCTATACTCTTCCTAACCCTGGCTGCTTCGTTCGTTCATGCTGCCCCGGTCGAAGAGGTGATAATAGACGACGTGTATACCACGGATCAGTATAAGGCCGATGCGGCTGAGTTCTGTGTTTTTGATCCGATCATGTTCAATGTTGACTACACGATTAAGGGGAGAGCTGGTAAGAGATACAAGGCAATCATAATCATTAGATATAAGGGAGAAAGACTGAGGACGGTAGAAAGGCACACGCCGGGAAGCCACACAACGACAATGATCAATATAGCGGATGGTGACGATATAGGCACACGCGATGTCACGTACAGGATCAAATTGAAGCGACGCGGAGTGTTGAAGGACTTTGATACTGTTACTGAAACCGATGCGTTGACTGTTGTTCCTGAATGCATAGAATAGACTCCGGCATGTAAATCCGGATTGAACCAGTCTGGGCGGCAGGGTCTTTTTTGACCCTGCCGCTTTTCTTCATCCACAAAGCCCCCCTTGTTCGGCAGACCTCGAACTGCCATCCTTTCGCAGACATCAGACGACTCGCCGCCAAACCTTGCCTTCGTCACAACTGTGGCTTTGGTGCCTTACCCAACAGACGATTCAATTCGTAGCGAGCCTGTTCGAAATCGGGCTTTATCTTAAGCGCATTCGAGTAATGAGCCATGGCCTGCTCTGGTTTTCCCTTTCGCGCCTGTACAAGGCCCAAACCGTAGTGTGCCTCAGCAAAGTCGGGCTTGGTTTGTAGCGCACTCGAAAAATAGGCCGTGGCCTCTTCCAGTCTTCCTTGACGTACGAGTGCCGTTCCCATGTTGTACTTGACCTCGACAAAATCAGGTTTGATTTCCAGCGCTTTGCGGTAGTGCCGGATAGCCTCCTCTGTCCTACCCTGACGTACCAATACAACCCCTATGTTACTGTGTACCTCCGCAAAATCGGGCTTGATTCGCACAGCCGCGCGAAAATGACTAATCGCCTCATCCAATCTCCCTTGGTCTGTCAATACAAGCCCCATATTTCTGTGAATGTAATAGTTGTTAGCGGTCACACTGAGGGTGTGCTGGAACAGAGTGGCACTCTCCTTCCAATGGCGAACTTGTGAAAATGTGCAAACCATGAGCGCGAGAAGCCATAATCCAGCCAATGCACCAGGCACAACCCTGTGAACCTTCCACCTTGCCACAAGCGCATTTGCTCCCCAGGCAATGGCAATAAAAAGGCCTACGAGTGGAATGTAGGTGAAACGGTCAGCCATGGCCTGAAAGCCTGACTGTGCCAGCCCGATGACCGGCACAAGGGTTCCCAGGTACCAAAGCCATCCCACCACAAGATACGGGTGCCGACGTCCAGCCCGAGCCACGAATACCGACATGCCGCCTAAGAAAAGGGCTGCCCCTACCACCTGCCACGTAGGGATACTGTACCCAGGGTGCGGATAGTACACCGCAAGATCATGAGGCCATATCATCTTGCGGACATAGCTTACGTAGGACACCAGGGCATTGGCTAAGCGCGTCCCTATTGGAAAGGATTCCAGTGATACCAGGGATCCATCACGTCTCTGACCAACCAAGGTCACCATGCTGAAAGCTATCGACAGAAGAATGAGAGGCACTTTTTCCAAAAACAGCCGCAGGACGGTGGGTCTTTCAAAAGCCTGAAGCCTGACCTCATCTGTCTCGAGCCGCCGCTCCTTTCTGAATGCAAAACGCTCAAGCGGCCAATAGTCTAAAAGGAGTAAAACAAATGGCAGAGTTACAACCATCGGTTTTGCCATAAGCGCTGAGGCAAAGCATAGAATTACCAACAAGTATTTGCCTGTCTTGGGAGCCATAACGTAACGGAAGTAACTCACCAAGGTAAGCATCCAGAAGAAGGTGCTCAGCATGTCCTTCCGTTCCGTTACCCAGGCAACCGACTCCACGCGAAGAGGATGAAGAGCAAACAAGGCAGCCGCAAAGGCACTGCGCCAAACAGCCCCTGTCATCCGCCTTAGGATGAAAAATAGCAGCAGGGTGTTGGCTACGTGAAGCAGTACATTTGTGACATGGTATCCCCCGGGGCTAAGGCCGTAAACTTCATAGTCGAACATGAACGATAGCCATGTGAGCGGAAACCAAAAACCGAGATGAAGACGGGCAAATGCCCCCACGACGCTGTTCCAGGTTAATCCTTGTTGAACAAGTTGATTTTCATACACATAAAGCCCATCATCATAATCTACAAACCCGTGGTTTCTTACCTCCGAGAAGGCTATAACGGTCACAAAAATCAACAAGAGGGCAACCACCACCTCGGTGTGCAAAACCTTTTTCTCAACATGTTGGTTGCTCATACCATCGCTCTCTGAGGAAACAGGCATCCTTAACGTTTATGCAACTTCCCCTTACGCTACCAAAATCATACCCAAACCTCAATGCCTCCTGTGCTCCGACCGGATTCCATTAGGTTTAACCGGTTGACAATTGATGCTATTGTTAATAGTATTACTGTTTAGCTGTCGGCTGACAGAGGGGGTTTGAACTGCACCGGCGAGCGCATTCCGTATCCCGCTTTGGCGGGATTAAAGGAGACCGCAATTTCGTTGTTGTAAAGGAGAGAAAAGATGCGAAAACTGTTAGTTGATAAGGACAATGTCTTTCAGTTGCAGGAACATGCTGTTTGGCAAAACGAAGATGGGTCCAATGATTACATGGCGTGGGACACCAAACCCGATAAACTGTCGTGGTATGGAGGAAAAGCTGTCATTATAGAGGATGTCCTCTGTTTGACAGCCATTGCGTCTGAGGGCGAGGAGGAAAACTTCAAATCTGTGCAGGAGGTGGAGCTCGAACTCAACAAACTTCCAAAATGGGATAAGACTAAATACTACTGTGTCGTTATTGCGGGCTCAGAAGCTACCCTGATCAAGTATTGTGAAACAGGCAAACCTCTTGAAAGCGGAGAAGCAGATTTCAATGCCGCAAAAGAAATGCTGCAAAAGGAGGGCGTGAGGCTACTATCCGGATAGCTACGTCCCAATTATCGGACTGCGGCCCCTCGTACGGTTGCTTCTGACCTAGGGCGATGCAGACCACGCACATGGAGTCGAATAGTGGGGCCCACCGGTAAGAACCTATAGTCTACCCCCTGCCACTGATAGATAACAGACGAAGAAATCCGATGTCTTCAGAAATCCCTTCCCAGTGAGACGGTGAAAGTCGTTTTGGTTAACGAGGCCTGGGGATGATGAGAGAAGGCAGCGATGGAGATTGAAGGTGA
>JAQYVR010000207.1 GCA_030145395.1 Desulfobacteria bacterium | reverse complement strand
ACCATTCACGCAGGCGATAATGGGCACGGGAGCATGATCAAACAGTTGAGGAACTTCTTGACCTAGGTGGGAGAATTTCTCCGCTTCGTCAGGAGTCATTGAGTTCATGCCCTCAATATCGGCTCCGGCAATAAAGGCCTTTTCTCCCGCTCCGGTGAGAAGTATTCCTCTGATGTTAGTAGGTAGGTTGGTCATGACATCTTTTAGTTCGCTCAAAACCGTAGTGGATAGAGCATTCATTTTGTCAGGACGGTTAACCGTCAAAAGTAGGATTTCATCTTTGATTTCCGTTGACAACGTTTGATAGGTCTTCATCTAGACTCCTTTCTTGGTGTATGTCGTCGAAGTATTTCAGACTGAAGATGCCTTCTGCTAAGAGACGGTTCTTGGCTTCAGCCTGACCTGTTTTTGGGGGAAATTTTAGCGCAGACCGAGATTGATCCGCCCCGAAATCCCGGTCCAAATCGGCGGGTCCGTCCCGGCCCTCACGGCGATGCCTATTCCATCAGATTGGCATCCTACCCAGGGCCATAAGAGATCACATTGGGGAAAAAACGAGATCGAACCTTAGCACCCAGGTCTCCCCCTTAGCAATAAAGGGTCCGTCACGAAACACCCGGTGCAACTTGACGGTGTCATGGGCTGTTGTTGCGGCTTCTTGACGAATCCGTGCCCTGGCTGGGCATGATCCATGGCACAAGGACCCGTCAGACCATACTCGCGGGGGAACCTCCCGTCTGTCAAAGATGGCGTCCGCAGGTATTGTCAAGTTCAGTGGACTTGGCACTACCCTCTTTATCTCAGAGTTTACAAAGAGCAGGTCAGTGTTCAGGCTCTTGCTTATTAAAACCGTCAGGCTGCCCGAAATTCTTATCAAAGTGCAAATCGAGCTGCGGGAACGCGATCACGATGCCCGCGCCCTTCAGCGCCCACCAGATCGCTTCATTGAGAGCCGACCTGACAAGTTTGCTTTTCCAAGGGTCATCTATCCAGACATCAACCTCGTAATTCACTGAAGAGTTGCCGAAATCGGTGAGGTACACGATGGGGGCGTGTCGAGACGAAAGCCCTTCAAGCTTATTGCAAACACCTTCAAGTACTTCTCGAACCTTCTTTAAATCCGAGGAATACCTGACCCCAATGGTCGTCGAGACGCGGCAGAGCGAATCCCTGAGTGTGTAATTGCCGATTTTCCCCTGGACGAGTAACGAGTTGGGAATCATAATGTCACTGTCGTCTCGAGCTCTGACAATCGTGCTGCGAAGTCCGATGTTCTTGACCCTGACCATAAGGCCGTCAATATTAAGCACATCTCCGCGCTTGACCGTTTCTTCGGACCTAAGCACCATGCCGGCAACGTAGTTTTCAGCGAGAGTTTTCAGCGCAAACCCCGCAGCGACAGCAATGAGGCCACCGGTCGTGAAGAAAACGGACAACTCGATGCCGGCGACATGAAGGGCGCTAAAGATTCCAAGCGTCCAAACAACGTAGCGGCAGACACTTTTATAAGTGAGAATGGCATGATCGTTTTTGAAGTACCGATCAATGAACTTCAGCAGAAGTCTCAAAAACAGATAAGAGAGAATTAGAACAAGTACTGCCTTGGTCCCCTGGATCAGGAACTTCTCAAGCCCTTCCACTGAGATGTGGCCGAAAAACTTCCCAAGCCATTCAAAAAGTGCAATCTCACTGATATTCATGTTCATACCGTTTCATCTCATGTTCAATGTCGCGCGGAACTCATAAGCGATCATATTTTTTACCGGTCTCCGAATCGGCTTGCCAGGATAAACCACCTTGGAGCACTTTTGAGTCTTTCACCACAATGGTGCCGTATACAACCACACAGGGGATGCCAGGTGGCGGTGATGACAGGTGCCGTGTGAGGTGCCAGCCATCCTTCCTAATGCCTCACAGGCCTCTTTCCCTTGAGCCCCACGGTTTCCACCGGCATAGTCAACTTAACGTGCTGCAAGCACAATGAGATGCACTCGCTGAGCGATGGCACCGCCTCTTACACGCATACGGCTTCCTTCCAGACCTGAAACGCCTGGGTTCGCAAAATGCGGTTCTCCGCCACGAGATATTCGTTCCGCGCCAAGAGTTCTTGGTCGACCGTTCCTGTAATATAGGCGAGTAACGTTTTCCACTCCATAGCTCCCCCACTTGGTTATGATGACATTCCTCTTGGTGTGGAGTATCAGGGATCGGGAAGGGGAGAAACAAGTGGGAGGGGAGTGCCGAGGTTGTGAGGTAAATTCTAGAGAAACAGCGAGTTCGAGTTTTTTGACCATGCGAGAAACACTGGAATTCGATAGAGCCTTGGATTGAGGAGTGCTCTGGGACCGGTGATGAGGAATTCGCCGGAAACAGGCGGCGGTTGTGCCTTATGCAACTACGCTGTTGGTCACCTAAAAATCAAGCTGGAGTCGACCACCAAACGTATAAGCCGTGTCGAGGATCTTAGCCGCAGGACGAATGATCTGGGTATCCAACGTGAGATGAACCGCCGGTGTCACCCAGAAGTTATAGAACAGCTCCCC
>JAQYVR010000205.1 GCA_030145395.1 Desulfobacteria bacterium | reverse complement strand
CCCACACACTGGATCATGACATATTTTTCGGCCGCATGGGGATCATGACCGGTCGCAAGCCTCTTTTCCAGCGTGCGCTGGGTGATCACTTTGTCATTCTCCCCGTAAAGGTATTCAGAGGGCTCATATTCGATGCCGCCGGTGGCCACGATAATGGCCCCGTGCTCGAATGAGGTCCCGTCTGTCAGGGTCGTCTTGAAATTGCCCACAAAACCGTCAGTGGATTTGACTTCAACGCCAGCGTGAAGGGTGACGCGCGGATGGGCCTGAACCTCATCGATTTTGACCTTTAAGAATTCCTGCACATCGCTTTTGTCCAGCGTATGAAAGAGATTACGAGCCAGACCGCCCAGTTCAGCCTCCTTTTCCACAATGTGGACATCAAAACCCTGGTCAGCCAAGGACAGGGCCGCGGTGATGCCGGCCACGCCGCCCCCAATGACCATAGCAGCAGGAGTTACATCCACCGAGTCGGTGGAGACCGGCTCGAGCAGCCTTGCCTTGGCCACATTCATCTTGACAATGTTGACGGCCTTTTCAGTGGCATCTTCATTCTGTCCCATGTGGCACCAGGAGCATTGCTCACGGATGTCGGCAAGCTCGAACAAATACTTGTTCAGCCCCGCATCGCGGATGGTATCCTGAAAGAGGGGTTCGTGGGTGCGCGGCGTGCATGAGGCCACCACGACCCTGTTCAGTTCTTTCTCCCTGACGAGCTCTTTGATCTTGTCCTGACTATCCTGAGCGCAGGCATAAATCATATTTTCAGCGTGGATCACTCCTTGCTCGCCTTTCACAGATTCCACCACTTTTTCCACGTCTACGGTCTGGGCGATGTTGATCCCACAGTGGCATACGAACACGCCGATTTTGGCCTCTTCCTCGGTTATATCTGTTTCCGGCGGAAGCTCCTTGGTCACCGTCTCAGTGCCACGGGCCTCGCTGAGCAGTGCCATGGCCTCCCCGGCCACAGCGCTCCCCTGCATCACGGTCTCGGGTATGTCCTTGGGGGCCTGGAATATGCCGGTTACAAACACACCTGGCCGAGAAGTGTCAACGGGCTGGAACTGTGTGGTTTTGGGGAAACAGTGGTCATTGAGGTCGATGTCAAAGGTCTTGGCCAGATCGGTAACATCCGAGTGTGGTTGGAAGCCGATGGAGAGCACGACCATGTCAAATGTCTCATCCACCAGGGTCCCGTCCTCTTTGGAGTAGCGCAGCACCAGGTTGCCTGTGCCGGGCTCTTCCCGGACAGCAGAGATCATGGCCCGCTGGTACCGGACACTGTAGTCATTTTTGGCGCGGTCCACATATTTGTCAAAGTCCTTTCCAAAGGCCCGCAGCTCCATAAAGAAGATGGTTGGAACAATACTGCTATCATGTTCAGTGGCAATGATGGCCTGCTTGGTCGCGTACATGCAGCAGACCGAGGAACACCATGGGTTGGCATTATGCCGGTCCCGGGATCCCACGCATTGTATCCATGCGATTTTTTCCGGATGCCTTCCGTCTCCTGGGCGCTTGACCTCTCCCTGATACGGGCCTGAGGCAGAAAGGATACGCTCAAACTGTATGGACGTTACCACATTAGGCCAGCGACCAAACCCCAATTCCTGTCGTACGCGGGCGTCATAGCGATCAAGGCCGGGGGAGAGAATGATGGCGCCAACTCTCAGCTCGATCTCCTTTTCCTGATCATCAAAGTTAATGGCACCCACTTCGCACAGCTTTTCGCAGGCCCTGCATTTACCCTTTTGGAAGAATATACAATTGTCCTTGTCGATGACACGCGTGCTGGGAACGGCCTGGGGAAAGAGTGAGTAGATGGCTTTGCGCACGGTAAGGCCCTGTTCGTATTCGCTGGTGACCTTTTTAGGACATTTCTGCTCGCACAGCCCGCAGCCCGTACATTTCACCGGGTCCACGTAGCGTGGATGCTGCACTACCCTGACCGTGAAATCGCCTGGTTCCCCATCAACAGATCTCACTTCGGCCAAGGTGTGGATATCAATGTTCAGGTGCCGACCGACCTCGACCATCTTTGGCGAGATCATACACATGGCACAGTCGCCGGTGGGGAAGGTCTTATCCAGCATGACCATGGTCCCGCCGACACTAGAGTCTTTTTGAACCATATGCACTTTGAAGCCGGCTTCAGCAAGGTCAAGCGCGGACTGCATGCCGCCGACACCGCCGCCCACGACCAGGACCGATCCTCTTACTCTATTATCGTTTGAGGAGGCATTATCACTCATATTAACTCCAACTCCTTCAAGAGGCCAATTGCATCCGCAAAATGCCTGTCGATTTGCAGCTCCTCAGGGGATTTGCCCATGGCCACTCCAATCAGTTCGGTAATGAAGTAGACAGGCATGCTCCGGCCGATGTCGTATTTTTGGCTCATCTGTTTCTGGTATGCATCAAGGTTGAGCTGGCACATAGGGCAGGTGGTAACGAAACAGTTGGCTCCCCTTGCAATGGCATCCTCAAAGATCTTCGACATGAGCCTGAGCGCTGTGTCGGTGTCGTTAACGGTCGCGGATGCACCGCAACAATCGGTCTTGTAGCTCCAGTCCAGGGGCTTTGCGCCCAGGGCCTTGAGCACGATCTCCATACCCTGCGGGTTTTCCACGTCGTCGGGTACGGGGACATTATAGGGGAACCTGGTCTGTAGACACCCGTAGTAACATGCGGGTTTTAGCCCCTTGAGCAGCTTGGCCGCCTTTTCGGCCAGTTCGCCGGATTCTACCTTGGGTACCAACACCTCGAGGATGCTCATAATCCTTATATCGCCCTTTACCTTCTTGGACAGTTCCGCGTTGATCTCATCCTTTAGTGTATTGTTTGACGCGAGTCTGTGCTGCGCTACCAGCATCCGGCTGTAGCAGGCCGAGCAGGGGATCACCAATTCAGAGAGCCCCGAGTCTTCCACAATGCCCAGGTTCCGTGCGGGCATGGCAACGGCCAGGAAGTCGTTGGTCTTGCTGGCAGAGGTGGCGCCGCAGCAATTCCAGTCTTCAAGCTCGTTCAGGGTAATTCCCATCTCCCCCAGCACCAACTTCGTCTGTGCGTCGTAGAGGCGACTCGATGCGTGCAATGTACATCCAGGATAATAGGCTATTTCCATCATGTACTCCTGCTCTTGTCAGACTCTGTCAGTGGCCCGCTTCTTTTTGCTTTCTTGAGAAGGCGCTTGAGATCTGAAAGGTGCTTGACCTTTTCGATCCCGAAGTGCATGCGTTTTTTCTTGGTCATCATCATGCCGAGTTTGGCCTGGGCCATGGTCTCGTTGTAGATCTCTTTGAACTTGAAGCGTATGAGGTTACGGAAGGTGTTCTTCATCTCGTAGAGACCCATGAACTCGATTTCATTGAGCCTTCCCAGGTGGTTGGCCGCGGTGCAGAAGGATTTGTGGAAGGCCGCAACCTTAGGAAGCAGTGGATCCAGGTGTTCCTCCTTGGACATATATTTGAGAGTCTCGGTGATCTTTGCGGTCTGGATTTCGTTTGGGCAGCGGGTGCCGCAGGTATAGCACGACACACACTTCCAGACCAGTTCGTTGCTGAGGGCCTGTTCCCGGTCCCCAAGCAGTATCATTCGGATCAAGCGATCAGGCGTGACATAACCGGTCTCTTCTCCCACGGGACATCCTGCAGCACATCGTCGGCACTGATAACAGGCAGTTATGTTCTGCCCCGACCGCGCCATCACCTCATCGACCACTGCTTGTGTGTCTTCGGGTTTGAATTCTAAGACAGGACCCGCCATCTCACTGCTCCTTGGTCATCCTTTTCATCAAGATTCGCCAAATCTGATTCACAAAATCCCTCACGACCACCCCTTTTCTCACATTTTAAACCATGAGATGCCTGTCTCGTATTCGGTTCATATCTGTTTCAGGATAGGATTGGGTTTCAGATCCGAAGAGGGGCTATTTCTAGCTCGATCTGGGGATTTCCATCAACCTGAAAGGCGATGGTGTCCTGAATTTGTGAAATAATTAACATGCCACTTTGGAGGCCATGTGTCAAGGGGAAAATACTCTTGAAGATGGTCCAGATTACGTCACCGGGTTGTCACGTAAGGTCAAGAATTTTACATCATATTCCATCTGGAGCTTAGTCAAAAGGGTCTCGGTAATTTTTCTTGGGACGAGATTTTGTTGTTGACCTCGTCCGCTACCCTCTGGTACAAAAGTCAACCAACTCCTTTGGCTTGCAGAGATGAGGCCCATTATGTTTTTTAGCGTCAGCCTGTATATTGCTCTGAGCATTTTCGTTCTCGGCCTTTTTTGGAAGATCTCGACCTGGTTCCGTTACACCGTTGGACCCGGAGCCCGAGAGATTAAAACCTCACAAAGGCTTTTTGCAGCCATTAAAGGAATTATTGTTACTATATTAAGCCCAAAGATCCTAACCCTTCTAAAGGTCTTTGTCCTGGATGTCCTCTTTCAGAGAAGGATATTTGTGGAGAGTCGTCTTCGGTGGGCCATGCATATGTACATATACGGCGGATTCATGCTTTTGCTCCTCATGCATGCCTTTGAAGATTTTATTACCCTCACCCTGTTTCCGGATTATGCTTCCACACTCAATCCTTTTCTCTTTTTGAGGACTCTCTTTGGTGTAATGGTCATGGTTGGATTGGGAATCTCTGTTTACCGACGCCACATCCTGAAGATACCTCGTCTCATGAACAATGCCATGGATCATTACATGGTGATCATCCTGGCTATCATCATGGTCTCCGGTTTTCTGTTGGAGGGGACCAAGGTTGTATCTCACACCAGTTATCAGGAGATGGTGGAAGACTGGTCAGACGTAGACGATGAAGAATCGTTTAAGGCCTTAGAAAGCTATTGGGTAGAGAAGTTTGGTGTTGTTTCGCCTGATTTAGAGGGGCCATTTGACGCGGAGATTCTGGCCCAGGGTAGAGATCTGCATGAGATGAATTGTGAGGCCTGTCATTCCAGACCTCAGTGGGCGTTTATAAGCTATGGTGTTGCGAAAATCGTTTCGCCTCTCGCCGTTTCATTGGATAAGGCCGGTGTCCCTACGATTCTGTGGTCCCTGCATTTCCTGGCCTGTTTCGTAGGCCTGGCTTATCTTCCTTTCAGCAGGATGTTTCATATTCTTGCCGGTCCCCTGAGTCTACTTGCCAATGCTGTAATGGACAGGGAAAGATCAGACCCCGCCAATATAGCCACCAGGCAGGTGATGGAGCTGGACGCCTGCACGCACTGCGGGACATGCAGTTTGCAGTGTTCTGTGGGTGTCCTGTTCGAACAGATTCAGAACGAAAACATCCTTCCCTCTGAAAAACTGGCATCAGTAAAAAGATTTACAGCAAATAGGATAGCCAAAGAGAAGGATATAAAGCGTATTCAGGAGGGGCTCTATCTGTGTACCAATTGTTACAACTGCACCCTAGTCTGCCCGGTGGGCATCAATCTCCAAGATCTATGGTTCAACGTGAGAGAGACCTTTATTCAGGATGGCCATCCGGAGGTGTTCGCCCTTTCTACACTCTCATTCTACCGCGGGTTGAGGCGAGATGAGTTGGATGATAAGGATTACGAAAAGCCCTTGCAGCTGGCTAGCCAAACCATGGCGGAAGAGTTCGGATTATTTGATTCGCAGGATACACCTATAGATCTTGGATCTCTGGACAATAGTTTTAAGAAGGATCTGAGAACATCAGCTCAAGGAAGCACCTTTTCCTTTTGTTTTACCTGCACAACCTGTACGAGTGCCTGTCCCGTGGCATGTAATTATGATAACCCCCCGGAGGCCCTAGGGCTAACCCCTCATCAGATTGTACGTGCCACCGCCGTGGGACTCCCTGATCTTATTTTTCGCTCAAAGATGTTGTGGACCTGCCTGGGCTGTTATCAGTGCCAGGAGGCCTGTCCTCAAGGGGTTCGAGTCACAGATATCCTTTATGCATTGAAGAATATGGCCATAAGGCGTGTAAAGGAGAAGACATAAAGCCTTCTAACCGGAGAATAGTATCATGGATTTTGCCATACAACGCTGCTGCGTAACGCCTATCTATCTAAAATCATATAACAGTTCAACAGATGCGGTCTTAAGAGCGCTTGATATAGGATTGGTGGACATCAAGGAGTTCAACTGTTGTGGATACCCTTTGAAGGATATTGACCTTAAGGCCCACGTTCTCGCTTCGGCAAGAAATCTGTGTCTGGCTGAAAAGAGAAACCTAGATGTCATGACATTCTGCAACTGCTGTTACGAGAGCCTGAGAGAGGCGAAACATCTCTTGGGGGAGGATGAGTCCATAAAGAGGGACATAAATGAGAAATTGATGAAGGAAGGCCTGGAATATGGCGGTACGACGGAAGTAAGGCATCTGCTGGAGGTACTCTACAATGATGTGGGCTTAGAGGCCTTAAAAGAGAAAGTGGTCATGTCCTTCAAAGGCTTGAAGATTGCAGTACATTATGGCTGCCACATTCTACGTCCAAGGCAACTGGTCCAGTTCGATGATCCTGGAACGGCTAGGGTGTTTGATCAACTGGTTGAAATTACAGGAGCGGAGATTATACCCTGGGAAGCGCAGCTTGACTGCTGCGGGGCCCCAGTGTGGGGAATAGATGATGATCTTTCCATGGATCTAACTCAAAAAAAGACGAAGGATGCCCGTCAGTCTGGCGCCGATTATCTATGTGTTGCCTGTGCTTATTGTCAGGTTCAGTTCGATAGAGTTCAGAAGATGCTACTTTCCAGGAGAGGCGAAGACAAGGGTCTTCCTTCAATCCTTTTTACCCAGCTCCTGGGACTGAGCTTAGGCATTGACTCAGAGGCCCTTGGAATAGACCAAAACGAGCTGGACGCAAGGGGAATTACACATTTCCTATCACACGAAGAATCCCCCACCCAATCATATGGCTCTAGCACGCCGTAAAGACGTCACGTAAAACCCTCTTCATAAGTGGAAGAGCATTTCTCGATATGGCTAATACTTTCTTTCAGTCCCCTTTTTTACTTGCGGCTAGAGTTGTTTAACTTATTGAAATATAAACAAAAACACTTAACCTTTCGGTTTGGCATTTTTTTTGCATTTTTTATGTGCTATAATTATCATAACTCGGTAAAATCTAATCACCTTTCTTGAAACGCTCTTACAGGATGAAATAACGGATTGAACCCGAGTGCAAGGCATTTTCTTCAGGCCAAGTTGCTGAGTGGGCTTAAGATATTCTTGACGGAGGATAAGACCAAAATGGACGTCAGCGTTGTGATGAAGAAAGAGAATAAGACCCAACATTTTGATATTGACAGTGATATCGTCACCATTGGACGGTCTCCTGAAAATGATATTCAAATTGATGATAAGTATATTTCCCGTGAGCACCTGAGAATACGGCAGAAGGGAGACAGGTATTTCGTGAGAGACTTAGGGAGTGAAAACGGGACTTTTGTTAATGGGATTCAAATACCCTTGGGCGTTAACATTGAAGTGGCAAAAGGAACTGCCGTCATTACCGGTATGAGTGTGATCTGCCTCGGGGAAGGGGATTCCGGGAATGCTTTTGCCTTTCTTGAATCGATTGGTCCCGGCGAGCAAAAGAGGGATGAGACAGGGACAATAATTCTGAGTGATACACTCCATTCCGAGTGATGCAATCCAGTGAGTTTTCCTCTGCCAAACCGGTGTCAGATATCAAAACACTATTGGAATCCTGTTCTGTTTTTAAGACATGTTTTGCAGTGAGCATATCGTACTCCTCATGGTAAGAACAGAACCTTCCTGATTATCTTCCTTCGACAGCTTTTACCTGACGTGCCTTCCAGGGCTTTTTCTAGGGTATGTGTCGACAGCATTTCTGAACACTTTCCTGCCATTCGATCGAGATATCGGCACATAGGTGGCGGGATGTCACTGGAGTGAAAATTCTTCTGAACAAAGAGGTCGTTAGGGGGGTGATGTTGAAGTCTCAAATAAGGGTTTGCTGGAAGCAGGACGCCAAGCACGGCCAAACCTGATACAACATATTGTGTCTTTGTCAAGATGGATATGCTATATTTGGGTCAATTGGTGATTTTTTGCTAAATTGTGATAATAATATTGACAATTATGCATATATTGTTGTATTTTAAGTATAACTCATTTGATTGAGACCCTTGTCCCCCTGCTAGACGAAATTTCAATGGCTCCATTACCATGATTCAAGAAGTAGGATTCGAGGACCTATGAACGACAAAGGCGAGTATCACAGTGTAGAATTCTCTGTAAAGGGCCTGCCTGTCGCATATCAGTTCAGGCTTTGGAACGACAACTCAAGGGAAATGTGTATTCTTGTTCGCAAAGACTCTGCTATTTTGCCTCGCTTGAAAGTGGGAGACAGATTGAAGATGGAATATTACCCCGCCGATCCGCATCGTCCTAAAGAGGGAAAAGAAACAGCCATTACAGAGATCGCAAGGGATGAACAGGGGAAGTATAACGGGCACTCTGTCGTCGGTCTAGAGATTCTATGAACTCACCAAGAAAAGATGTCTCTTGCACATCCAAGTCCCTTTCTCTCTTTTAAAACCCTGCCCTAATTTGCTTGCCACTATGGTGTGGAATCCCTGAAAATTGGTTCATCCGGTGAATGAGTACGTGATGATGTGAGGTTGCACCTCAGTTGAACAGTGAGCGAATGGTGATGAAATCTTTTCTACGATTCCGAGTCTCCCGGCCTGGTCATTTCAAACAGTTACGGACGGGTGATGCCTCCCCCCTCCGCTGTCCTTCCCGCTTCTCTGAAGCGGGAAGCCAGGGGGTCCCCCATTCCGTAACTGTTTGAAATAACGTAGGCCTCCCGACAGTCACTCCGAAAAGACCTCATCACCATTCTCTTCGTGTGCGAGAATATCTCTTGATAATCCGTACTCATTAACCGGATGAACCTGATAATCCTGTCAAGTATGTGAAATCTCGAAAACTCAGGGTGAGTAGTAATAGCAAAGTCATGTTTGCCGCTTCTCGGCCCCGTATTTCATCATTGTTCATGCTGTTTGTTTGTGTTCAGTAACAGGAAAAGCCTCACCTTATTTCCATTCAGTGAGTCCGGATAGCCAACAGCAAGTCTCGTATCTTATTCCTCCTTCTTGACTTTTGCCGCTGGAGACATATGATACCGGCAAAACAGCGGGCTTGTTTCTTCTATGAGTAATAAAAGGATATGGTGAACGTGTGCAGACCAAACGTCAGGAGATGATTGATATCCTGTGCGAAGAGGAAATGAGTGCCAGGGACCTTTCCCAAACCTTAGGAATCTGCGAAAAAGAGGTCTATGAACACCTTCCTCACATCGCACGTTCCTTGGTTCCCCAGAGGAAAAGGCTCATTATCCTCCCTTTCCGTTGTTTGGCGTGTGGGCACGTCTTTGGAGAGCGAAAGCGTTTTACCCGTCCGGGTCGTTGCCCCTACTGCAAGAAGTCACGTATTGAAAGGCCGACGTACCACATTATTTAATGGAGTGAATCCATTCCGGCTTGAGAAGGAATCTGATAAGGCATTATGGAGGTTTGAGGCACACGGTGAATACCAGCGAAGTAACTCGATTGAAGTACGAGAATAAGGACGTCATCCTCATTGGCACAGCCCATGTATCCCAGAAGAGTGCCGATTTGGTGAAGCAGATCATTGAGGAGGAAAAACCCGATACGGTCTGTGTGGAACTATGCCAATCCAGGTATGAATCGATTACGAAAAAAAAGAAATGGCAAGATACGGACCTTCTAAAGGTTATAAAAGAAAAGAAGGCCTTCTTGCTCCTGTCAAACCTGATGCTTAGCTATTTTCAAAAGAGAATTGGGAAGAAGCTAGGCATAACCCCGGGAGAGGAAATTATGCAGGCCGTTGCGTCTGCGAAGGCCGTTGGGGCCGGCCTACACTTGGCGGACAGGGATATACGCACCACCCTATCCAGGACCTGGCACATGATGGGGTTGTGGACAAAGGTGAAACTGTTGACTGGCCTTGTGACTTCAGCTGGAGAGATCGGTTCAATCAAAGAGGAAGATGTTGAAGAACTGAAGAACAAGGATATGTTAGAGTTCTTTCTATCGGAGATTGGAGAATCCTTTCCGGAAATAAAGCGGACCCTGATTGACGAGCGAGACGAATATTTGGCCTACAAGATTAGGACGGCGCCAGGTCAAAAGATTGTCGCTGTGGTCGGAGCAGGACATGTACCAGGCATTCGAACCCATTGGGAGAAGCCGGTAGATATAGATCACCTGGAGAAGATGCCTCCCAAAGGTAAACTCTCTGTTTTCTTCAAGTGGGGGTTACCGGCTCTGATTATAGGAATAATTGTCTTGGGCTTTTTCATGGCAGGGTCGAGGGCCGGCACCGATATGATCAAGTGGTGGATCCTGGCCAATGCCATCCTGGCAGGCCTTGGAGCAGGGTTAGCATTGGCTCATCCCTTGAC
>JAQYVR010000117.1 GCA_030145395.1 Desulfobacteria bacterium | reverse complement strand
CGCTTCCGCGCGGGGCATCTTTGGTTTCTCTTGGGACGGCGGAACTCGCCGGAGCAAAAACCCTCCTACGCCAAGGCTTCGGAGGGTCACCTCGCCATTCATCCCCGTGCTTCCGCACGGGGCATTCTGGCAAAGGCGAGTAATGCAGTCAACTTACCGTTAGTTAGTGCCCATCCATAAATAACGTAACAAAGTGTTGGGCACTGGGTAACTTTCCAATCCAGAAATGAGGAATTTTCCGCAAGGTCAAGGAAATCAAGGGATTGCGCGGAGGCGTACATTTGGTACGTCGCACAAGCGATCCCGCAGATTGACGCCGAGATCGCGGGAAATGGCCATTTATGGATGGAAACTAGTTAATACTATGTTGTGAGCCATTCACTTTGCCACACTCAGCCGCTACTATTTGGCGGAACTGAATTTCTCAGCTTGGAGGGACGGTTGAAAGAACGAGTCAATATGTCTCAGGATCTCGTCTTTTGCCGTCGGAAGAGAAATGAAATGATCTCCGTCCAGAGAATGAAAAAGCGCCTGGGGACATGTTCGGCGAATATCCTTTTCATAATTTGGCCCAACACCAGCATCATAGATCTCCAAAACAATATCTTGACGGGCGTAAAGGCATAAGACCGGCGTCCCCTGCAAACGCACCCCTTCCAGCGGGTTTAAAGTGAAAAATTCAGAAATCGTTCTGAATAGTCTGGTTCTTCCCCTCTCCAGTGTGCCAAAATAATCTTTGCTCTTCACAACTCCCGGAAATAAAGACTCCACGTAATTCTTAGCTGCAAACATACCTGTACGCAGACTTCTTCTTGTCGGGAACACCCTCCGGTAATATGCCAAAAAAGACCTCATCACTGCCCGCGGACTTAGGTTTGGAATGGCATTTATGAGGACGAGGCCTTTCAAAGGCTCAGCAAGATGGTGGACCGCGTACAGGATGGGTATGGCCGAATAACACGAAGCAATACCAAAAAGAGGGAGTTGCTCTTTTTTGCAGAGGCTGTAAGTATGGGTCAGCATGTAAAGGGTATCCCGCATGGTCGCACCAAGAGAAAACTGATCCGAGGAACTTCCGTGTCCGGAATAGTTGAAAGAAACAAGGTCATATTCTCTACGAATAAGAGAACGAAACGCACTCACCTGCTGGGACAAACTGCCGCCAATCAGCGGCGGCACAAAGATTATGCCGCGAGGAGAAGGACTCCGCATGCGAGCCCATTCCAGACTCTTTGCTCTGCCCACAACATAATGTCCCTTTTCAACAAATGTCCTGTTTGTAAGCAACCTTTGTTTACCTTTTGGCTATGTTAGCGATTCAACGTGAATCTCTCTCATTGTCAGTCTGAATATAAAGTGAGCATAATCACCTCCCAGCTTCTTTTAGCCCCTTTATCCTCTTCAGTGTGTCACCATAAATGTCGTTCTTCGAGGGATTAAGTTCAATGGCCTTTAGGACAAGGCTTTCAGCTTCATCCAGGTTCTCTTTCTTCACGTAATAGAGCCATGCAAGATTATTATGGGCATCGGCATTGAGGATTTCATTTTCGATTGCCAGCCTGTAATACTTTTCCGCCTCACCTAGCGTCTCTTTTTGAAAATACGCATTGCCAAGATACAGGTAAGCAATCGAAAGCTTCTTAGCTGCTAATTCATACTCTTTTATAGCGCTGTCCAGCTCACCCTTTCTCTCATATGCTACTCCGAGATTTAAGTGTTCTTCCGGCGTGAGGGGGTCGTCAAGAACCACGATTCTCGGGAAGGCACACCCAGAACAAAAGACCAGTGAGTAAACAATAATCAGTAACAAATGAGATGTGGGGTCTCTTCTGTACAACATACTTTAATTCTCAGGCAGTATTAGCATTGTCCAAAACTCTGTTCTTTTCCATGATTTTAGAAAACGTTTGAAAGATATGGACTTGAGACGTTCCTTTCCTGAATTTGCCAGGATCCGTTTTTCATCATAGCCGACAACCACCATAAAATGGTGCTGCTGATAGACCCAGAAGCCATAATCGACCAAGACAATTACTGGATGCCCCAAATCAATACTACGCTTAATTTCTTCAATGCTGCCCCCATACTGCCTGACCTTGAGGTCTTTGCGTTCTGCATACAAAACCATGTCCACATCAAGTGTTCCCTTTGCTGACTCACTGTATATTTCCGATGCAATATCCTCGGGAGACACCGCCACCTGCCAGTAGTTCAAGACACCTGCAAGTGAGGCAGGACCGCACTGGTATGCTTCCTGCGGATAAAAGGGAACATTTTCTATGATGTGAGTGGTCCAGGATTCTCTAAGGTCAGGAGCCCCTGCACATGAAATGAGTAAAGGTAGGACAAAAATGAATATGTGCAAGGGTCCAGGAACCCTGGCGATGAGTCTAATCAGACGGTTAGGCAAGGTAATAGCCGGCAATGGTCTATCAGGTTAGAAAACAGATGTTTTGCGATATGAACACTATTTCTTCTGAATAACTATCTTTCTCCCTGAATACTGAAGATAAAGTACCACCAATATTCCTATGAGAAGGATGACTATTAAGATCTCAAGGCCACCACCACCCACCTTGATTTTATCAAGGTTTAGGGCGAGCTGATGAATCTGTTGATCATTGAGCTGGGTTAGCCTCGCCTGAATTTCATTTTGGGAAAAGCCGAGTTGCTCCAGCCTTGTTCTTATCATCTTTGTTTCAAGGATTTCTTGAATCTTCTGCAGGTCAGAAACCCTATCAACCTGTGAGAGAGCGATTACCTCTGATGGAGAAAGCCCTGCGTCAACCCTGGGCACGATGCCCACGACAAACATTGCAAAAACGAGATAACATGACACACATCTCATAAACTTTTTTGACATGTCACCACACTCCTTTCCTTTACCTCTCGGCCAGTGAAACCCTCATCCTGCTATTCGAGGGTTGTCCAGCAGATACCTCATCAATTCCAAGTCTCCAAATCGAACATTAACCGACCGCCATTCTGGGTGGGTCACTGGATGTCCATAGACTCAAGCTATCCATTGTACTAATATTCCTGATCGAGCTATCACAAGCCACCTTGTTGTGTCAACGGTTACCTTGCCTCACATCTCTGGTCTCCGGCCTGCGAAGTGGGGCAAGCCCTACCATATTTGCTCTGCTATACCAATGGCTTGACCATGATACCTAATGTGTTATCTTAAATAAGCACCCTGCTCTCATTGTGAGAAAAAGGGTCCCATAATTTAGCTCAGAGAACTCTCTTTAGTTGGGGTTGGAGGTTTTCCAACGGCAGGAGAATCAGTAGTTTTACATCGACAAAAGGTGGGATCTCAGGTTCGCTTTTGTATTTTTGATCCCCATTTTCATTCGAATACTCTGTCTGTGAGACTCGACCGTTCTACCAGATAAATTCAATAGGTCTGCTATCTCTTTTGTGCTTCTTCCATCCCTGATAAGAAATGCCATTTGAATCTCTGTTGGGGTAAGAGTTGAGTACTTCGAGGATAACCTATGCGCGAACGGTGAAATGATCTCACTTAGGTTTGATTCGAGCACCCTCAAATAGCCGTTTTGTCTGGCGTCTAGAGTGCTTTTCTTCAATTTCTCCACATGGGGCATGACCAGTTCACGAACGTTCAAGAATACTTTCTCTTCCAGCTCTGTCTTATCCTTGTCTCTTTGTCTTAGCAAAACCCTTAATGCGGTATTTACTTCCTGAAGCTCATCAGCCTGAATCTCTAAAGAAGTTTCTCTTTCTCTGAGCGCCTGCTCTGCAAGTTTCTGCTCGGTGATGTCTGTGGCATTGATCGTTATGGCAGCGACGCGGCCCGAGTGTATTATCGGTGCTGGGCGCCCTTCAAAGTGCCGGGTGATGCCGTCAGGGCTCGTGTATTCTATATAATGTCTGTCAGGTTCGCCAGTTTCAACCACACGGTTAATGCTCTCTCTTAAGACCTGTTTGAATTTCTCCGGAAAATGGTCGAAGATAGACGTCCCAATCACCTCCTCTCTTGTCACGCCGGGAGGAGTCCGGTTGACGAAGAGGAGGGTGCCGTCACACTCCAGTGTCATAATAAAGTCGACTGAGTTCTCGGTAAGCGATCGCCACTTCTCCTCCGAATCCCGCAAAGCCTCCTCCGCTAGTATGTGTTCCGTCACGTCTGCGAAGAAACCTACGTTACATTCTTTGCCATCTATCACCATATGGGTCGTATTGACGTTCGTATATATTGTCATCCCATCCTTTCGCAAACATGGAATGCCCTGAGCTAGAACTTTGTCTCCTTTTGCCTGGGCCTCGAACTCGGAAATTACTGATTCCAGGGCTTCTTGCGGATGAATATCATCTACACCCATCCGCACCAATTCTTTTTCAGTATAGCCCAACATTCTGCATATGGCTGGATTTACATATAGGAACTTCCTTGTTTTGACATCTGCAACAACAATCCCCTCGGCAGCCCCCTCGAAGATTGCTCTGTACCTCTCTTCCGATTCGCTCAGCTCATTCTCCAGCCGTTTCCTCTCGGTGATGTCTACAGGCATTATTGTCACGCCAACAACTTCGCCGCCGCGCTTGACCGGCCCCAGCCTGGTCACATACCATGAAGTACTCTCTTCAGGACCGACTCCTGCAATCTCATAACTGACACTTTTACCGGTCTTAAAAACCTGTTCAACAGATTCTTTCATTACCTTGTGATACTCAGGGGGTGCGTAGTCATAGTGACTTGTGCCGACAACCTTTTCGATCTCAAGACCTGCCACAGTCTGATTAATATCCCTAATAATGCCGTCGCGATCCACGGTGATAATCGGACCGGGAGCGTTCTTTGCCAGAGACCGCAAGTCTTCTTCAGAACGTTTGAGTTCAACCACTTCCTTATCCAACTGCCTAACCCGCTGTTCCAGCTCTTCGTATGAAAGTTTGTCAGCCATCAGAACCTCCCCCGATTGAGTCGAATAACAGGAAAGACGGGAGTAACCGGTCTCTCTGAGACCACGTCCTAAGCATGAACCGCTTCATCCCTTAAATCCGAACCTATTTAGCAGCTGAGGGTTCGTGGTAAAGAATGGTCATAACCAGCCAGGCAATGATAATCAAGGCTGGTACTACGATCACCACCACAGATACAATCCTTTGCTTCAGCGAACTCTTGCGCCTTTTCAGGGCATTCTTCTTTGATGGGGCCATAACGAACTCCTTGCATGTGTCAGCACCAAGACTCTTTGGATAGACCCTACCTGTTGTACGTTCAGTAGGCAGCAAGGAGTACGCAGTAGGCAGGAGGAAAGACAAGAAGCCCAGGGTTTTGTTCTGCTTACTGCCTACTCCCTATTGCTTACCACTTAACTCTTTCGTGAAGAGAAGTGAGGTTGAGATTGCTACTCATGTTCTTTACGATCAAAGGTCCATACTACAACACTAGTAATACCGAGGGCCACAATTCCTGCGAGGACAGCTCCCCGCCACGGTGTTTTGGCATGAATCAATCCAAAAACGGGAATAAAGACCAACACCCAGCAAGCAATGTACCAGGGCTTCACTATGGCCCCTATAGACCTGCCTACAAGCATCTCCCAGTTTCTCTGGAGATTTCCTCTCTGAATCTGCCTGACTATCTCCCTTGCCTCAAGGTCGGTATGAATGGAGTAACCTTGGTCTGCCTCACGACGATGATCGTAGTCTTGAACTTTCTCCACGGCACCATTCATGCTCCACGATGTCCATGTGCCATCCCTCTTGCCATGAAGCCAATGACTTTCCTGCGCCCTTTGTCCATTCACATACCAGTCTGTCCACCTGCCATGCATCTTTCCATGAAGGAACTCACCCTCCGTGATCTTTGCTCCACGCTCGTCCCATTTGATCCAAATGCCTGTCTTCTTCCCCTTTATGTACTCACCCTCCAGTTGTTTCTGCCCGGCCTTATACCAAAATAGCCATCTTCCATCCCGCTTTCCGTCAAGCATCCGACCCTCGGCGTACTTGGCTTTCCGTTCCCAGAAAAGAAGCCCCCTTGGCCAGTACAATGTGATTTCTTCAGGATTTGACATTTGTTAGTAGTCTCAATGAAAGCTTAGTTCAATCTCGTCAACATTACCTATTGCAAGGTTTCCGAGGGCTCTGTGCTTGGCAGGGATGCTCTTTATTAATGCCCATGTTTTGTTAGTCGCATTATGCTCAAAGTATAATGGTGCAGTATATCTGAATATCGGAATTCCAGGAATGCTGTAACGCACCGCAAGTTTCATGAAGAAAGGCCTTTTTATGGCGGTTTGCCTGTCAGGTACGGGAATATCGGGGATCTGCAATCTGACCGAGTCTGCCCCCGCCTCAACCCGCTGATGGATGCCAGGCATATTGGCCAAAAAAGCCACCTGACCAGCCCAATACCAGAAGCCGTCTACCTTGTAAATGAGGGCATCCGTGCTCCCAGTGTTCTTGACATGAATCCCTGCCTGGCGAGCGTCTACGACAATTACAGGCTTATTAACTGCAAGGTATCCCAACCCAACAAGGATAAGGAGCAAGAAGCAACCACTGAGAACCGCCCATTTGCTATTGATGTAGTCAGGCTTTTCCTTGAAATAATCTTCTTCCTCTCTCATCTTATCCCGCAGATACGCCTTTCATCGAAGCTTATGACTGGCGAACCTTGAACTGCTACAGCGCTCGCTAACCCTGCAGCTTGTCGGAGCACAGCGGACCTGTCCGCCGGAATTGTGGCGGAGATCCCGTCTTGACGGGCCTACAGGGAGCTTCAATTTAGGTTCAAGCTTCTCCATCTTTTTGACCATCCCGCCATATTCTAGTTCTGAGTATGGCAGCATCGCCGCGCCTGAAAAGCCCTGTTCCCTGATCTCGTTTGCCTTCAGAGAAGCCGCCGACAACCAGCACATCCATAAGAAAGTGATTTGAGCAACAGTCTCAAGGAATTGAAACGAGGCAACTGATTACCAGGCTATTATAGGGGGCCATGAATGTCAATGCTGAGAGAGATAGGTGATGGAGCTCCACGGGTAAACCCGTGGTCTTCTGCGAAGGCGGATAAAAGTCGTGTGATCTGTCAGCAGCTATTTTGCCTTATCGCTACCAAAAGATAAATCATAGGCTCGTCAATGAATTCTTGAATCAGGAATCCGGCTGGCTCGAGTAAGGCTTCACTAACTTGGCTGATGCCACAATTCTTTTTAGACGTTCCGGCACACCTTCCGGCAATGGTGGGTCAAATACGTGGATGAGTTGGCTGAAAAAGTTGCGTTGTAGTTGGTTGGTCTTTTGGATCTGTCGTTCGGTTGGCGCTTTGAAAATACTCCTATCCAAGCCTATCTCCACCATAACGCTGCAAAAGCCGACGGTGCTGTAGATCCAAGGCGTCCAAAGGTGAGGCTGTTAATCAATCGTCAAAAACTTCTACCCGGTTTCGACCGTTATCCTTGGCCTTGTATAGTGCCTGATCAGCAAAGTCAACGAGCTCTTTAGAATCGTGGATTCTCTCGTGTGGAAATGTGGCTACCCCTAGACTGATCGTTACGCGCAGAACGTTGCCATTGTCCTGGACCTCATGACTTTCCACCATCGTTCGGAGACGTTCTGCCATCTCGTAGGCAGCCGGCCCGTCCGTATGATACAAAATGAGCGCGAACTCTTCGCCGCCATATCTAGCCGATAGATCGCTTTCTCTTGTGGCGCGCTGGACGACACTTGCCAAGGCCTTCAATACGATGTCGCCGGTCTGATGGCCATACGTATCGTTAAACTTCTTAAAGAAGTCTATGTCAAATAAAACGCATGACAAGTTCTCATTATACCTTTTGGCGCGCAAGAAATCCTGTGACAGCTGCTCATGGAAATATCTATGGTTATAGAGACCCGTCAGTCCATCTCGGTTAGCCATTTTTTGGAGCTGTCGATTCTGCTCCTGAACTGCCTCATACAGCTCCCTCAGTCGTAAGTGAATATTCACACGGGCAATCAACTCGGCTTCGTCAAAGGGTTTGGTCACATAGTCCAAGGCACCCAACTCCAACCCCTTGACCTTGTCAGCGGCCTCAGCCTGTGACGTCACCATAATGATAGGTATTTCCTTGGTGCTGTCATCCTCTTTTAGATGTTCACACACCTCGTACCCATCCATGATGGGCATGATCACATCCAACAGAATGATGTCTGGTTTTTCAGATTTTGCAGCTTCCAGCCCAGCCTTTCCGTCCTGAGCCACAATGATCTCGTGACCACGCTTGGTCAGCATAGTCTTCGCAACATGAGCAATCAGTCGACTATCGTCTACAATCAATATCTTACCCATCTGACATCTCTCCGTCTAGCAGATTTGCTTCAAACAAGTAGAGGTATAATGACCATTGAAGGTCCCTGCGGCCCCGTTAGGACGGGATCTCCGCCACAATTCCGGCGGACACACATCCGCTGTGCTCCGGCAAGCTGCGGGGAATGCGCTCGCTGTAGCAGTTCAAATGTGGGGAATTCATCCAGACAAATCGAGCCATTCTTCTTCAAGTGCGCGCATAAAGGATTGGCGTTGACATCACATCTTAAGTGCCGAAAGAATAACACGCGCTATATCATCTAATGCAACCACGACTTCAGCAGCACCCCGCTCTATGGCCGACCCGGGCATGCCAAATACGACCGAGGTGGCTTCATCCTGCGCAATGGTAAAAGCACCGCCTTTTTTCATGGCCAGAAGCCCATCACTTCCGTCACTGCCCATCCCTGTCAGGAGTATTCCCATGGCATCGCCGCCTGCAGTCTCTGCAACGGAATGAAATAAAACATCGACCGAAGGTCTCTGATAATTAACCGGTTGACCGTTTTGGAGCCGGACGTAATATCCGTTTTGGTCCATGGCTACTTCTATATGCCACCCACCGGGCGCGACCAGTACCTTACCTCTATCCATCCGATCCCCGTCCTCGGCCTCCTTGACATCCATATCGCACATCGCGTCCAAGTTCTGAGCAAAGGTTTTTGTGAAACGCGCCGGCATGTGTTGGACTATGACAATCCCATTCATATTGGAAGGCATCGAACCGAGTACTCTTTGTATGGCACGAGTGCCACCTGTTGAGGCCCCTATGACAATGACCTTGTCCGAAGGTTCAATAGCTGCCGCAGGTACTGGTTTTTCGGGTTTCTCAAATAGTATAGAAGGCTTGACTTTGGCCTGTGCTGCTGCCCTTATCTTGGTGGCAATCTCATGTTTTAGTTCTTCGAGACCGGTCTTAACATCCTCTGTAGGTTTGGCAACAAAATCGACAGCGCCGGCATCCAGAGCTTCCAAGGTGCGCCGGCTATTCTCGCGGGTATACGAACTGATCATGATCACTGGAAGAGGGCGGAAGCTCATAAGGCGTTTCAAAAAGGTGATGCCGTCCATCCGAGGCATCTCGACATCAAGAGTGATCACATCCGGACTCACTTCCAGAATTAAGTCCTTTGCCTCAAAGGGATCCGAAGCAGCTCCAACTACCTCAATATCAGCGTCTTCCGATAGGATACTCCTCAGCACGGACTGTACGGTAGGTGAATCGTCAACAATAAGCACACGGATTGGTTTCATTTTTTAAACAGCATCACCGGTGATTTTTCGAGTCGTTTTTGGAAAACCCTACTCTTGTACTCCTGTTCCCTTTTAATGAACCGTCGCGCTGTTCTCACATCAAACCGCTTTAGGAGCACTTTCTTGGTATCACTGAAGAACAGGATCTTCCTGCCTCTGTTTCCTCCAACGTCCTCTTTCACCGTTGTAATGCCTTCCAACTCCAGAAATTTTCTCGCAAAACGGATATTTGATCCAGTTACATCACCGTCATTTTTTCTAAATGTCAAGACTTTGCCCCCGCCAAACAACTTAGCCTTAAGCTCACTTCTCCGCGCCCCCAACTTAATAAGTTCACCGATTAGCAGCTCCATCGCAAACATGCCGTAACGGCCGACTTCGGAAGAGAGCATTTCGTCAGGACGTAACATTCCTGGAAGCAAGAAATGGTTCATCCCGGCCACTTTTCTCTCCTCGTCATAGATGCAGGTAGCGATACAAGAGCCGACTACGGTATAAAGTACCTCGCCATTTTGAGTCGCAAAATACTCCCCTGCGGTCAGAATAATGATGGTCTTTTTCAGTTTTTCGCTGTAAAATTGCTGCAAAAGCCTAACCCTTTGGCCTACCCCTTCTTTTGATAAATGGCATGGCCAACCAAGCTAAAACGGTTGTCCACACCGATCAAAGACTCGGAAGCTCCCAGACACAGGAATCCATCTCGTTCCAGAACGCGGAAAAAATTGTCGATAAGCTTTCTCTTGACCTCTGGATCGAAATATATCATTACGTTGCGACAAAAAATAATGTCAACAGGGCTTTTGAAAGGGAATTCGGGATCCATAAAATTGAGCCTTCGAAACAACAGGTTGTTTCTTAACTCTTCTCCGGCCAAGTAGAATCCTTCTTCTCCTCCAGTCCCCTCCGTGAAATACTTGTTTAGATATTCTAATGGCACCTGCTCGACACCGTGGACAGGGTATAGGCCTTTGTAGGCAAATTTGAGGGCGTCCGTATCGATGTCGCTGGCCAGTATCTTAATGTCCCAAGAGGCATCTCCTTCGAACACTTCGTTTACGACCATGGCAACACTGTATGCTTCCTGCCCCCTGGAGCATCCGGCCGACCATATGCGCAGTTTCTTGATAGTCTGCTTGTGTGCTGCTATTTGTGGCAATATTATGTTAGCCAAATGTTCAAACTGCTTCGCATGCCTGAAAAATGATGTTTGGTCCACTGTAATAGTGTTGATAAGTTGCCGTAATTCCAATCCTCCCTTCTTGTCATGAACCAAGTATTGATAATAAGCACTATACGATTCGAATCCCAGATGACTCAGTCTTGACGTCAACTTTCGTTGCAAAGCCCCCTTCTTTGTTCGAGAAAACGAGATGCCAACATGTTCATTTATGAGCTGGCTGAATAGCTCAAATTCTGCTTCCGACAGGCGGGGTGTCATAAGAGCACACAGTATTGATCAGGTGGCATCCAGGACTTCGAGCTCTTCAGAACTCAAGAGTCTATCGACATCCAACAGGACGATAAGCTCATGTTCTTTTTTGCCAATGCCTTTTATATATTCGGCCTGTATACCAGGAGGAAGGCCTGAGGCATCCTGAACTTCCTCGGCAAGGAGTTCTACCACGTCCGAAATCTCATCTACGACAACTCCCATCACTCTCCCCGATATCTCCATTACCATTATTGCGTGAAAGGAGGTGTAAGTGGTTTCCGGGAGTTTAAACTTTTCCCTCAAATCAAATACGGGCAGAATAATCCCCCTCAAGTTAATGATCCCCTTGATAAACCCCATCATATTGGGAAGAGGTGTAATCTTTTGATAGCTGACCACCTCTTTTATCTTGAGGATCTCAACACCGTATATTTGATCGTTTACCGAAAAGATAACAAATTGCTGACTTTCAGACATTAGAATTCCTCGAACCCCTCGTCCAACTCTTTTTCTATTGAGTCTGTTGTCTTCTCTTCAATCGGCTCCTGAACAACCAACTCTTCACGCAAGGGCTTTGTAGTGGGCGGATTGGTCCCCCGCCTCTCCATCTTTGGAACTCGAACGCTTGTCTTGAAACTGAGCTCTTCAACCTCGATAATGCCCCCATCACCCAGTTCAAACTTCTCGGTCATACTTTGCAGCAAACCCGCCTTTTCATTCAACTGCTCCGTAGCACCTGCCAGCTCATCCACCAGTGCTGCATTATGTTCAGTCACATCGCTCAGTTCCTCAATACCCTGCCCAATCTGCTCAATTCCTCTAGAGCTTTCCTGGGTGGCCAAAGAGACCTCGCTAAGGGCGTCGGAAACCTGTTTAATGGTCTGAATAATCTTCTTGAACCCGTCTTCAAGCTGGCCGACCGATTCCTTGCCTGTATTAACCTGGCTCATAATGTCGCGGACAAGGCTTTGAATATCCTTGGACGCCTCTGAGCTTCTGTTGGCAAGATTGCGGACTTCGCTGGCAACGACGGCAAACCCTCGCCCCTGCTCGCCGGCGCGTGCTGCTTCAACGGCGGCATTGATTGAGAGCAGGTTGGTCTGAAAGGTTATTTCGTTAACTAAATCCATCATCTCAACAATCTTGCGGCTACCTTCCGCTATGTCGTTCATAGCCTGGGTAGTCCTTTCAACCGTCTCTCCGCCTTCTACGGCAACGGATACCGCCTCCTTTGAAAGGCTATCAGCCCGCTGGGTATTCGTAGCGTTTTGGTTAACGTTGGATACCAGTTCTTCCACTGTTGCACTCGTCTGTTCCACGGTGGCAGCCTGCTGCTGGGTGCGCTGCGAGAGTTCTTGGTTTCCTTCAGACATATGCCGGACCCCTCCAACTACTGTCAGGGCAGACTTTTTCGTCTGGCTGATTAGTTCCTTCATATGATCGAGGGTCTCGTTGGTTCCCTGAACCAGTTGGTCCATTGCATCATCTTCTCCACTCGTTTCAGCCCTCACTGTCAGGTCCCCTGCGGCAACCTGTCTCAAGATGTCGGTAAGGTTTTCAACTCTACCCTGCAGCTTCTTCTTTGCCTCTTCTTCCCTGTGGAAAGAATCCTTTAGCACCGATTCTGCTTCAACTTCTCTGGAGATGTCACGTATGAGTTCAAACCCGCCAAGGATCTTGCCATCAGAGTCCTTCAGGGCAGCGCCACTCACCATAATGGGAATCTCCTTTCCCCCTTCACCCTTCATTGTAACCCTTTGACCCACTGTGGCTTCTCCGGTTTCCATCGCCCTTTTTATAGCGCAATCCGTATCGCAGACATCGCTTTCAAATATTTGTTCACAAGTTCTCTTGCCCACAACGTCCTCAGGCCGAACACCCCCAGCTTTGGCAGCGGCATCATTTATGTACGTGACCGTCATATCCTGATCAACCATAAAGAAGGGCTCTGAGATCCCCAGCTTGAGACTATTGGCATACTCCATACGGTCACGGATGTTTCTGATCATCTGGTTAAAATTCCCTGTCAACCAGCCAATTGAGTCTCGATGATCATCGTGGACCTCCACGGTGATATCTCCGGCCGAGACCTTGGCGGATTTTTCAGCCAATGTATGGAGGCGCCGCGTCACCAGTCGACTGAACAGGAAGTTGATAAGAAGTATGATTCCAATGATTTCCACAACAGAGAACCCAATGAGACGATTTCTGGCTGCGGCAAGAGAGGCATAGACCTCTTTGACAGGCTGTTTCACAACCATGGCACCCAAAACTTTTCGACTGGCCCCGTGGCAGTGATGACAACCACTTTCGTTTAAAAGGGGCAGGATCGTGACCAAGAAAGCCTCATCATCTCTTAATTCCGTAAAGGATTCCTTGGGGGATTGTCCTGTTTTCATCGCATCGGCCACGGCTTTCCGGGTCTCTTCCTCCCACAAATGATCTGTGACCCTGGTATGAATACGGTTCTCTTCTGAGGCATAGGTGAGCTTCTCCTGGAAGTCGGATATGTAGACCTCAATGCCCTCCATATGGTTTTTGATATCCTGCAGCTGCGCCTCAACTGTCTTGCTGTCTCCAATTGACATAGGATATTTGATGGCGCTGTATGTATTTTCCAGCAGGTGCTGGCTCGATTCCGCCACCTGGCTTAAGGCGCTCTTAGTATGAAAAGAGAGGGCTTGATAAAGGAATATCCCGGTAAACCCCCCAACCACCGTGATCGTCGCTATGAGGATCTTCACGCGAAGTCCGGTTTTTTTGAGCAGTATATCAATCCAGCCTATCATAACTTCACCTCCACCAGTTAATGTGCACCCCCGTGCACCATTGGTTTGTATCGAAAGGCGGTAACCCGTTCTTGTGTATGACATGTTCCACAAATCTCTATGGTGATTCGTACCGTTAGATCCTTGGGATCCTCGGTTTCCACATGGCGTCCGGCTGGCCCATGGCAAACCTCGCATCCTGCATCTTTTAGTTCAGGGGTCTGTTCGAGGCTGATAAAACCGCCCGGTTTGCCGTATCCTGTAGTATGGCAAACATAGCATTCTTTCAATTCTTCGGAGGTAAGTCCTTTTTTCATCTTTTGCAAGCTCTGAAATGCACGGCTCTTTCGGGCGTATTTGGTGAAGTTTTCGTACTCAACTTCATGGCACTCAATACACGCATCAGAACCCACGTAGGCCCTCGGTCTGGAATCCTCGGCCCAGGCCGCACTGCCCAAAAAAATCAAAACCGTCAGGTAAAGCAACCCCTTAGACTGATTTCCCCTCTTTTTCAACTTCATGGTCGATATCTCCTTTAAAGGAATCCTTGAACACCATTTCCTCTATACCCAAGAGATCCAGGACAAGTGAGACCGAGCCGTCACCCAAAATGGTAGCACCGGCAAGCCCCTTGACGCTCCGATAGTTCGTCTCCAGGGTCTTCACAATGATCTGCTGCGAGTTCAAGAGTTCGTCTACAGGTATACCAAAAACTTTTTGGCCTGTATCCACAAAGATCACCACGGTACTGTTGCCGTTTACAGAAGGGGTGCCCAAGTTAAGGATCTTCGCAACATCCACAATGGGAAGATAATCACCCCGAAACGGGTATACCCGTTCCTCGGCTCCAACGTTTTTTATCAGGGCCTGGTCAAATTTTTCCGTTCCAGCAACTATCTGGACAGGCACCAAGTATGAAGTGCCTTGCACAATAACATGTAAGACCTCCATAAGGGCGGATGTCAGGGGAAGGCATAAGACAAAGGTCGTCCCCTTCTCCTTCTCGGTACGGACCTCAATGGTGCCTCCGAGTTGATCAAGCTGTGTCCTGACCACATCCATGCCAACCCCTCTACCAGAAAGTTCTGTAACTTCTGCGGCCGTGGAAAACCCAGGCTTGAAGATAAACTGAAGCAATGCTTGCTCGGTTAAGACTTCATCCTCCTGAATCCAGCCCTTCTCAACCGCCTTCTTGCGAATATTCGCGAGATCGATACCTTGTCCATCCTCACTGATCTCAACAAAAACCCTTCCCCCTCTCTGGTAAGCCTTGAGTGTAATAGTCCCGCTGGTCGGTTTCCCCTTGGCTTCTCGCTCCTCGGGCGTCTCTATACCGTGATCAACACAGTTACGAACAAGATGCTTCAATGGATCCGTACAATGCTCTATAACCTCTTTGTCCAATTCAGTATCCAGTCCGGTTATGATAACCTTGACTTCTTTGTTCTGTTCCAGAGCAAGATCCCTTGCCATGCGTTGGAATCTGCGAAACGTCCCTTCCAGAGGAAACATTCGAACTCGTGCCACTCGTTCTTGAAATTCACGATTCACCTTGAGAAGGTTTTCCATCTCTTCCAGGACTTCGGTTGGTGCCGAGCCTGTTTGTTTTTCTAAGAGTGATTGCGTCTTAGATAGTCCAATTCCCAACTCTTCACCGAGATTTACCAGACTGTCAACCTTTTCCACGTCAACACGGATCGTTGTTTTGCGATAAACCTTCCGACTCTCCTCCTGCTTGGCAACGGCTTTTTCAAGATCTTCACGTTTAACCTTTCCCTCATCTACCAGGATCTCTCCCAGCATCTTCTGTTTCTCAAGAGCGCCCGTCAATACCTCTTCCGTAATCTTGCTCTCTTCCACAAGGACTTCACCGAGCTTCTTCTCGGCAAGTTCTATATCAACACCCTCTCTGTACCGCTTGGTGATATCTTCAATACTAATGTCGTTGTCATCCTTGACGAACATGAAAACATCTTCAAGATCCTCTCGAGGGAATTTTGTCTTAATAATAAGCTGCCACGATATGTGAAGATCATAAACGGAAAAGTTTTCATAATCTGGAAGTCCGGAAAGGTCAGGTACCACCTGGACAAACTCCCCCAATTCGGACAGGTTCAACAGCAAGAGTAGTGGGTCCTGGCCGGAATAGAAAAGGTGTTTTTCAAACCTGAGGCCGATCTTGTAGAAGCTAAAAACTTCATCCGCTTCCTCGACGGGTTCTTTTGCCGGCGCCTCGGGTTCCTGTTCCTCTGCAGACGCGCCTACAGCCTCCACGCCCAAATAGCGCTTAACCTGACTTTTTCGCTGGTTGAGGATCTCCGGGTCGACTTCGGCTTCGCCTTGAGATACCTGATCAACCATGGATCGAATAAAGTCGACTGCATCCAAAAGAAAAGTGATCAGGTTGTTGGTAACGGCCAACTTCCGAGATCTAAGACGTTCCAGTAGGTTCTCGACAAGATGGGCATATTCCGAAATACCCATAAATCCCACCATTGCCGCACCACTCTTCATCGTATGAACCGACCTGAAAAGCTGTTCAATATCTGATGCAGACTCAGGTTCGGATTCAAGCGCCAGGAGACTTTCTTCTGCCGCCCTGAGCAGTTCATCCGTCTCGGAGAAAA
This sequence comes from Desulfobacteria bacterium, assembly GCA_030145395.1. Classification (GTDB taxonomy): domain Bacteria; phylum Desulfobacterota; class Desulfobacteria; order Desulfobacterales. Next base: position 7,023 of record JAQYVR010000117.1, on the reverse strand, counting down.
AAATCTCTAAAGTTTCGTCCTGTTCGCTCATTTTGGCCACACGACCTTTTTGACTGCCCACAAGAGCTGTTCGGATTGAAAAGGCTTCAATAGCCAGCCCGAGGCCCCTGCAGCACGGCCTTTTTCAATCATGGACTTCTCGGCTTCGGTGGTCAGTACAAGTATCGGAACAAACTTGGAATCGGTCTCTTTCACTTTCAATATAAAAGCAATTCCATCCATCTTAGGCATGTTGATGTCGGTAATAATCAGGGCCACAGATTCACCTTCGTCCTTGATGGATTGCAGTTTCACGAGGCCATCTTGACCGTCTTCAGCCTCAGTCACTCTGTATCCGGCATTGCGCAAACAAAAAGAGACCGATGACCTCATCGTGGGGGAATCATCTACAAATAGGATAAGTTTTTCCATTTTGGGGTGAGCGTCACAGCAATGCGGCTTTGAGACCGCAAAGGAATAAGATGTCCTCTACCTCAGCAGAGAGCGCGGGAATCCGCAACTTAACGTCAGGTTCCACCCATCTCTTAAAGGCGATCAGCAATTGAAGAGCCGCTGTGTCGATGAATCCAACATCGGCGAGTGAAAGGGCAATCTCCTGCTCGTCTCCACCTTGAAGAGACTTTTCCAGGAAATCTTTGAGCTCGTCCAACTCATGGATGGAGAGCTCCCCTTGAAGGTGGTAGGTGCCCTGCTTGTCCTGTCTTACGCTAAAGTTCTTTGCGGCCATTTGGGAGAGTTGTCCTTACTGAGGATAATACACCAAGAGGAACGGTCGATCATGACCAGGAATCTTGCGAAGCCCACCGGCATCAAACAGGAACTACGGTTCACGGCAAACATGCCCGATGCCTGTTGCTTTTGGGTTGAAACGGGCTTTCCGCCTCCGGCATATTAGCAGACCATATTATATATAAAGATCGGTTCGTCAATATCACATTCGTTGTCATTTTACAAACGCCGCCCACCGATCCCTGTACCTCAGCTTAGGAACGAACTCAAATATGTTTGTAGCCAGGCAATAAGAAAAATCACCCTGCTGGCCCAAGCGCTTCAGGCGCTCCGCCCCTTCCCCCGTCAAGATCTTACTCCTTGCAGAACTAGGATCCTGGTGTTCACCTTCCAGCATTCCCTTCAGATATGTTGCGCAAACCTCATCCTCAACAGCTCCTCGAATGGCCTCGGTCCCCACGGCGAGCCATGTCACAACGGGAGGATCCAGTTCCCTCAACATCTTTACAAGTGCGACTGCATTCCCAAAGCTTCCGACAACGATGCTCTCTGCTTTCCTGGCATGCCCTATCGCCTGCGTACAACCAGAAGTAGTCAAAATCACGTGTTTGCCGCTTAGGTTCATCATAGAAACCTCACAGGGAGAATTCCCCAGGTCAAAACCAGCCACCTTGATCCCTTTGCGCTCCCCTGCAAGCAAGTAATCAGGATGTTTATCCCTGAGCTGAAAAGCCTCCTCAACTCTCATCACTGGTATGACGGAAGACGCGCCACGCGCCAGGAGCATCAAAATGGTATTGCTCGCACGGAAGACATCGATGATGACGACTGTACCCAAGGCACTTTCCGCCCCTTTCAAACAGTGTCTGATAGTCGTCTTCACCCTGGCTCCGTTTCCTCAAACCGTTTATAGTGATTCTCAGAACAATGTTCCGTTATCCAAGTGCTGGCAAGGTTCTTATGGCTTCCGAAGGAGTCTCCTTTTGACCATTCTGCAAAGCGTTCTTGGTGAAGCGAAGCGTGAAAATTGAAACTGTGTGAGGGCGATAGCCCGAGTTTTTCAATTTTAGCGGAACAAGCCTTAGAACGCTCAAAATGGGCAAACGAACGGGGCGGAAGCCATAAGAGCCATGTCAATCGAAACCCATTTCAGACGACGACTCCAGATCAGTCCAAGCCAAGGTCAAGGGGTTTTTCAACCTATTGGAAAAGATCCTGCTCAGCGCGGCGCACTTCCTGAACAAAAGCCCTTACACGCTTGGGGTCCTTTTTGAATCGAAGAGGTGTTGCGTTGTCGTCAACAGCATTGGTTCTTGTGCAGCTGTCTACCCCGAACGGCCTGACTGCCCTGACAGCTTCATAGATATTTTCTGGCGACAGCCCTCCAGCCAATATAACAGGCACGGAGCTCGACTTTACCAACTCCCGTGCAACAGTCCAGTCGCCAGTGCGTCCAGTAATGCCGATAAATCCTGCAACCGGCTCGTTACCGAGTGCGGTGTCCATAAGAAACCAATCACTTGCACCTTCAAAAAACTTGGCAATTTCCAGGGTCGGAACTTGTTGGACACTATTTGGGGTCCCAACGGGAATAGTTCGCATTATGTCAATATCGGGAAATCGCTCTTTTACACAAATCTGCAGTTCAACAAGCGCTTCACAGGACGTGATGCGTCCCTCACTATTACTGAGACACTCACAGAAGTGTATTATGTCCGGTTCGTAATAATCGATGGACCTGAACAAGACCTCTTTTCTGTCAAAGAGCGGAATCAGACTGTGTTTCACACCAGATCTCTTTGAAGTGAGGATCGCCTCCCTAATGTCTGGAACCTTCCAATGCTCCTCTGAAAGGATGACGCTTCCGACTCGGTCAACACCAAGCTCAATAACGGCTTCAGCCTCCCGGGAATCTTGTATCTCGTAAATCTGAACTGCAATTCTTCTCATGCCGCGCCTTTCATCAGGAGAGGCTCTGACTGTCTAGGCATTCCTTCAGCCTTTGGAAGATCACCTCACCCTCTTTTCTCCAACCCAGCTGCGCCTGATAAGACCGATGCGGTCTGAAGACGTGCATACATTCATCAAGAGGTGTGCCCACTATTTCGATTTTGTTGATGTCCCCCTCCCCCAATTCATCCTGACTGCAAAAATATAGATAGCCGATCGACTGGGGATCAAATCCCATGAGGTAAGCTGCCACCGTGTCAACAGCTACCCCGTCTGTACCCGCAATGGCAATATGCCAGTCCACGCTGTCTCCGGAGACAGGTCCATTTCCTTCCATGGCGGTGAATCCGTCCAAAACACACAAATGAGGAGGAATGATGCGAACAAGCTGATAGAGAAATAGATGCAGATTAAGATAGCCTTGGTGCAACCTGACCTTGTCGCTACCTGAAATCTTTGTGATGCCAATCCGACTCAATGCCTGGAACGTAAAGAGCGATTTCAAACATGAGGGAGCCAGCTTGATCAGTTGGTCACAAAGCCCCCCCACGACGTTGACGACGTTGCATCCCGTATCACGAATGAGACTTCCAACCACCATGTTCTTAAGGCTTAGGGTGACTATCGTTGCATCGTGAGTCTTAGGAATTGCCAGAGAGATCCGGTGGTCACTCTCATATACTGTCTTTGCTATCCGAAAAGACTGGGGACTTAGTTCTTGGTCATACAGGGTAACAGTTTCGTAAGCATCACTGTTTAGATCCCTAAGTTCAACATCCCCATAAGCTCGAGCCAGTTCCATGAAGCCAAAACGCTCATAGCCCTTGTAGGTATTAGAGGCGGCAGCGCCCTCAGCTATAATCACCGGATGGCCCGTCTGACCGCACAAAACATCCAGGACCGCCCTAACTGCCTCTCGATGTGTGGCGGCCAACCGAACCTCGGTGGAAACAAAGTTCGGTTTGATGACGTGCTTCCTGCCAGAAACCGCCCTGTCACCCAGCAATGCCAGAGCCTCTCTGATATTCTGGTACCGGTTTGACCCCTTAACCAGGGCTACAGTAGCTGCGTCCCTTGTTGTCGTCTTTGCAGGCGGTATTCTCATCAAAAAGGGTGAGGACGACTCAGGTCCTTTTGCACGTCCTTTCGAGAGAGGGGTGGAATTTTCCGCGAACGCCTCCGATCTTTTTCTCGGCCTTTTTTTGTTTATTATAGTCTTCGTCCTTTAATATCTTCCCGTGGATATCTCTGATTCTGGCCCTTTGCTGCTGTTCCAAAATCTTCTCCTCTCTTGGCCAGCTGCCCTTCTTGATCCTTTGCGTCTCCTGCTTGCCGAGTTTGATCTTGTCGAGCTCTCTTAGAATCTCCGGCCTTAAAGCGGGTTCGGTCTTGTCATTCTTTTTTGACATGGCTCACCTCTTAATGTTTGATGAACTCGCAAAAAGCCTTTTGTGAACGACATTGAATATTTTGGACTTTTTATGAAACCGTCAATGTTCGTCCATTTCGTCCTGATTTGCTGATGACGGTCCGAAACATCTCGCAAAACCTCTTCGCCTTGGGATCAGTGCGCAGTTGTTCTACCGTATATCTCATCTTAATGGACCAATTTGGGTGCTCTACGGTTGTTCCCGGAAGATTCTGCTGGTCTGCCTCTTTGAACAGGTCTTCCTGACTCAAAATTAACAGCTTGGCAGGCGTCATCGCAAGGAAGGTCACCACTGCGTTGTGAATCTCTCCTGTAACTTCGGGATAGGCGCTTGCGTTTCTGCTATCGTGTCCAGGAAGAAGGCCCAGGTCTTGTAGAAGCGCCAATAACTTCTCCTTGTCTGCCTCTCTTTCATCAGATGCTTTCGTGACAGCCTGTTGGTTGTCAAACATACCTGCTTCCTCACGAAGTCCGATATCTCGGTGCGTCCAGAACCCGGCCAAGGTGGGCAGATCATGAGTTGTGACTGTCACTACTGCCAATTCAGGATAATCCTGCGGAAGAATGAAGTTCTGCTGATCATCCTTTTCAAAATAGAGAAGCCGGTATGAAAGCACGTTGGCCTCAGCCAGGATGTCCCGCATGTATGCCGGCACAGTGCCAAGGTCTTCACCCACAATTACGACTTGGTTTCGTACACTCTCGAGAGTCACGATCTTGAGTAGATCTTGAAAAGGTTGTAACACATAGGCTCCATCACTTGGGAGCTCATCTTCAGGTATGCAGTAGAGGTGAAAAAACCTCATGACGTGGTCCATCCTTAACGCTCCTGCGAAAGCACAGTTTTTCTGGATCTCCCTTACGAACAAATCATACCCGGTCTCACGAAGCTTTTCCATGTTGGGCAAAGGAAAACCCCAGTCCTGTCCAGACTGTGAGAATTCATCAGGAGGAGCTCCCATGCGGAGCTTGGAAGTGAAAAGATCCTGATAGGCCCAGAAATCAGCACTGAAACGGTCAACCCCCAGAGCTAAGTCATGGTACAGACCGATACACATTCCCAGACTTCTGGCATGATCCTGGACTTCACGAAGCTGTTTTTCAAGTTGCCATTGGACAAATTTGTAGAAAAGGATCTCTTGCCAGTGTTCTTGTTGGAATTGCCGGACTGCTTCCGTGTCAGGCCGTTGGTATTCCAAAGGCCATTGTGGCCAGGTCCAGACTTCTGGACGGCTGGAGCGCACGGCTGAGTCTATAGCGCAAAAGGTTGCATAATTGCCCAGCAAGAAGCCTTCCTCCTCTATATATTTCTGTAGCTCCTTCCCCCGGCCACTCTTATGGTCCCCCTTATTCCAGTGATTACTAAGAAAGGTTTGAAAAACCTGCTTAAGCACTCTGTGCTTAAGGTCAGCCACCTCTTCATATTGCACCGTTCCTGAAGCTCTGACCTCAGACAGCAAGCGCTGAGTCTGGGACGCGTTGACCAGGTTCCGGGCCTCTGGTGAATCTTGATAGTCCTCCATAGAGGGAATATCGAGGTAGATGAAATTGCGGTAGAATCGACTTGTGGGAAGATAAGGGCTGGTGTTGAATGGCTTTCGGTTAAAGGTGCCATGAAGCGGATTCAAACCGATGATGCTGGCTTGCAGATCCTCGGCTGCCCAGGTCAGGATTTCTTTCAAGTCGCCGAGGTCACCGATGCCCCAATTCCTTTGGGATCGGACACCGTAAAGGCTTATGGCAACGCCGGCGACTCGTTCGCCATCCTGCAATGCCGGCGGGATATAGGCCTTGTCAGGGCATATTGCAACACATACACCCTGGGACCACTGCTCACCTCCCGCGTCCACGGACAAGTGAAACCTATAGTATCCCAAGGTCTGAAGTTGCGGAAATGGCAGGCTCCAGAATTCGGATACTCTGTCCTCAACACGTCTCGTCTCACGAAGAACCAAGTCATCGGAAGTAAAAACATATCGCTGAACCCTGCCGTGTTCATCTGTGACTTCAAGGGAAGCCTCAAGATTCACAGTTGCGGGGCCTGCTAAAGCCCCTTGGCTCTTGCAGGGTATTTGAAACACAAGCTCGCTTGGCGGATTCGACAGACTGGCCACGATGCTGGGATCTGTCATGCATGACCATTGGCTCTCCTGCCTCGCATGCCACGCCTCAGCTGCCTGAGCCTCGGTATCAACCTCTACCCCCAAACCCTTAAGTATATTCAGTTTGTTGCCTAATGAGGTTCGATGGACTCGACCCCATGTGTCCGTATATTCCGGCTCGATGCCGTAAGATCCAGCCAACTCGTCAATGATTTGTTCGTATGATGGTTTGGACAAGCCGTTTTCCACGGAGGTGAAGGATTTGCAAGTTGTGTGTTCCAGATGAGGAGCAGGATTGGGGCGAACGACGCATGTTACTGACGGTCCTCAATCACTAATGGAGAATATCAACTAAGGCTACTATCGTCAACCAAGAAACTCACGCCTTGACCTTGACATCTGACGAAGTGTCCGCATATTCTAATTCCAAAATAACAGTTAACGAGGATTTGCCTAACATGTTGATAAAGTTGTTCCTGGCGTTTACGCTCATCCCCTTCTGTGAAATCTATCTACTGATAAAGATCGGAAATCATTTGGGGGCGTTCAACACTATTCTTGTTGTCATTACAACGGGGTTTATAGGCGCATATCTGGCCAGGCTTCAGGGAATCAAAACCATGATGAGGGTCAGAGAAAGTCTGAACCGTGGAGAGCTGCCAGCAGAAGAAATGTTGGACGCACTCTTGATCTTTGTTGCCGGCATCGTGCTGCTCACTCCCGGATTCATCACCGATGTAGCAGGTATCAGTATCCTCATACCTAACACGAGGGCATGGTTGAAACGTTGGCTGCGCAGGAAATTTGATCAGT
>JAQYVR010000006.1 GCA_030145395.1 Desulfobacteria bacterium | reverse complement strand
TTGTGAAGAGGCCGTCTGCGGAGTACGATCTGTACGCCTCAACGAAAACCCCTGCCCGCCATCGCTAAGGCTCAGGCGAGGCGGGCGGGCTTGTGCGGCCTTGCTCATCAGAAGAACTCCTCATTTATGAATTGGAAACTTAACGCGGCCTCAACACTGGTTACGTTATTTGTGCAAGGGGAATAGCAATCTGGCTTTCAACCATAGTCTGCCATGAATGAGAGAAAGGGAAAAGCCATGAAGGTCCTTATCACCGGGGGTCTTGGCTTTGTTGGCACGCAGCTCTCTATCCGTCTCCTGAAAAAAGGGCATCAAGTCACCGTTGTTGACCACAGCCCTGAACCGCGGCCTTACACGCCCGAGGAAGTCAGATACGTGCCTGCGGATACCACGGTCAAAGGCGCATGGCAGGAACAAGTTTCACACCATGAAGCAGTGATAAATCTAGCCGGGGCCTCAATCTTCGGACGGTGGAATGATAAAACCAAGAATCTCATCTATGACACCCGGATTCTTACGACGCGCAATGTCGTGGAAGCCATGGCCAAGGAAGAAGGAACCGTGCTTTGCAGTACGTCGGCCGTCGGATACTACGGCTTCAGGGGTGATGAGGAAATAACAGAAGAGGAAGACCCAGGAGACGATTTCCTGGCCGGGGTCTGCGTTGACTGGGAAAACGAGGCCCTTAAAGCAGCCGATGAGGGCGTTCGAGTGGCAATCACCCGGTTCGGTATTGTCCTCGGCAAGACCGGGGGGGCCCTGGGACAAATGATCCCTGCCTTCAAGAGATTTGTGGGAGGACCACTGGGAAGTGGTAACCAGTGGTTTTCCTGGATTCACATGGAAGACCTGTTGAACGCGTTCATGTTTGTTTTTGAGAATCAGGATATCAGCGGGCCAGTCAATTTCTGCTCACCGAACCCGGTCTGCAACAGGGACTTGGGCAAGGCCTTGGGCAAGGTTCTGTCGCGGCCATCCTTTTTAACGACACCTGCCTTTATGCTCAAACTAGTGCTTGGAGAATTTGGGTCTATCCTTCTGGAAGGCCAGAAGGTTATGCCTGCAAAGCTCCTGAAGCATGGCTTTAACTTTCACTATCCGGAAATCACGGGAGCCCTGGAAGAAGTTGTAGGAAACAGCGGATAGACGCGGTTATGATGCGGCAGGGAGTCTTGATGCTTATTTGACTAGTGCCTTAACCCTGGCGCTGCACTGGCCACAGACACAATCTGCCAAAGAATTCAGTTCTCTTTGAACAGTATTCGGTTTCGGAAGGTTCGGTGGAGGGTCTAATTTGAATCGCTCGATGCGAATCGGTTTGAAGGAGAGACTTGATTCTATGGAAGCCATCTCTTTGGGGGTAAAATTCTCACCCAGGCAATGTTTTTTTTCGACTAGTTCAACATCCATGTCCTTCAGGAAGTTCAAAAGAGTAAGCAAGTCATAGTCGCTCTCGAACTTCTTCAGGTTGCGGTTTACGGCTTTGCATTCCCCCTGAAGATCCTCATAGGCCTCTTTATATTGACTTGTCCACATATAAAGCCCGCGATACGACTCTAACAAAAGCCTCTTGAATTTTGCTCGCTGGGTAAAGCCACGGACTTTTACCTGGCCAAGGTGTTTGCGGTCACTGTAGTCCTTGTCAAGTCGCTCCCCAAACGGAGCATCCTTCAATCCAACTCTTTGCCTGAATTCATCTGCAAACTCCGGCTCTATGAGTGAGTTATACATGCGCCCAAAGCGCCTGGCGCACTTTCTCTCCAGTTCAGCCGTCTGTTCTGCTAATTCGTTGACATAGCTAATCTGTTCTTCGATCAGTCGTCGTTCATGAAAATAATTCTCAACGACCTCTTCTTTAACCTCTTGGGTCAAGGCTGCAATGATGTCATCTTGCATGGCTTTTCCTTAACGTCTCCGACCGTCAGGAACCCTACCACTTGGGGGGGCATTAATCAAGAGCGTCAAAGACCACCGCTGAAGGTACTCTTTGGTAATCGCGGTCCTAGAACTTGATGATCTCGCAAAAAGTTACCAGGTTGACAGCACAGTAAAAAGTTTCATATGCAAGGCGCGCGAGTCTTGAGGAATGAGGCGTACTTATAGTACGTCGGAATGACGAAAGATGAAACGCAACGCCGCAGATGGACTTTTTACGAAGCTGTCAAAACTTGATCTGCATAACTGCCTGGCCCTTGTGGTCATCTCCGAGCCTGTGGTCTACCACCGGGATTTTCCCCTTTTTGCCTGCATCATCGCCGTAGTCCGTTGTTTCATACGCAAGTAAGAGTAAGTTCCCTTTGTATATGTCATAAGCAAGGCCGCCGATGTAAAGGTCGTATTCCGGCTCATCGCCACTCGAGTAGTCTAAGTACCAAAGTGCTCCCAGTTTAACGCCCTTCAAGCCCTTGGGAAGTTCTAACCCCTTATCTTGAATCTCCGCTGCCTCCTTCTGCCGCATTTGTTTTTCCAGGACGGCCTCCTCTTGTCTTGTCTCTTCAGCCTCCTCTTCAGTGAGGATACCTTTTCTAATCAACCTGTCAATGAGAGGATCCGGCTTCGCATCGCTTTCAGCTCGGGCAGGTCCATAGTTTCCCATGCCAATCAACAGGGTTGTTACGAATAATACAATGAATCCCTTTTTCGTCATGATTGCCTCGTCCTCCTATTTCCTCCTACAAGAATTTGTTTGTTGTATGTTTGCCAGCATTTAAGACCGGACCACACGCCCATTTGTTATCTTTATTACCCTTCCACTTCAAAATATGAAAGACGTTCATGTAATTGAAAACCAAAACTAAGACAGAGTTGTCACAGCATGATGACAAAAGCGTCATTTTCTTGTCACAATTGACCGTGCTCCATAATAAAGCCACCTCGAGGCGGCACAGGCAGACCCACACCAGGCTTAACATTTTATAAATATAGTGAAACTCCCCAACCAGAGGCCGGGGGTTCTGGCCTGCGCCAGTGCTTC
>JAQYVR010000281.1 GCA_030145395.1 Desulfobacteria bacterium | reverse complement strand
GAACGGGTGAAAGAGTTCGCTCGTATGTTGGGAGGGGTGAAGGTTACCAAGAAGACTTTGGATCATGCCCGTGAGATGATGACAGGCCATTGATATGCTGAACCAAGCAGGACTTCTGATAAAGATGAAATAACGGGCTGTTACTATCAAGTGAAGTCCTTGACAATCACGAGGATAACCATTATTTTGAACAACAGCGTCGCATAATTGCTTGAACACAGATCGAATCGATATATTCGACAATGTCTCCATTCGGAGAAGAAGCCGCAAATGAGTGGCTTTTTTGTTGTTTGCAGGCCAACGGCAGGAATATTCAGGAAAGCCATGAAGCCCGTTGACCCAACGCAAAAGGAGGAAGTTTCATGCTAGTACAAGGATGGATGACCACCGACGTCATTACCGTCGATGAGGAGAGTTCCATGATGAAGGCATCCATCATCATGAAGGAAAAAAAGATCCGCTGTTTGCCTGTGGTTAACGCCACCGGTGAACTGGTGGGCATTGTAAGTGACAGGGACCTCAGAGATGCCGCACCGTCCAAGGCAACGACTCTGGATGTGTATGAGTTGAATTATCTCCTTTCTTCCATCAAGATCAAGGACCTGATGACAACAAATCTGGTGTATGTCAGGCCCGATGAGACAGTTGAATTTGCCGCCATTCTCATGCTTGAAAACAAGATTTCATCGCTCCCGGTTATTAGCGGCACGGGGGCCCTGATCGGGATTATTACACAAACCGACATCTTTAAGGTCCTGATCAATATTGCCGGGGTTTATACCGGGGGCATTCAATTTGCCTTTAGTCTTGAGGATCTTCCGGGTTCGCTTCGAGAGGCTGCTGACGTGATCCGTTCATATGGCGGGCGTATTGTAAGCATTCTATCCACGCGAGAAACCGCTGAAGAGGGGCGCAGGAATGTATACATGCGCAGCAGTCCGCTGCCTGATGACAAACTCAGGGCCCTAGTCAAGGAACTGGAACAGAAGTTTGTGGTCCTTTACACATCACAAGATTTGCTGGACGAGGTTGAAAACCGAAGAGTGAGGGTACCGTAATGGTGCGCCCGGACCACCCATTGGTGGCGGGGGGACTATTCTCAGAGTTTTGCATCGGTATGAATGGATGAGAAATCCGAATATCGAATATCTAAATCCGCTTCTGTTCAAGGCGTCAGCCGCAAACAAATTTCAAAACCAAAATACCGAAAGTTACAAACATTGTAGATCCAAGACTTGAGGGATTCAGTTATCCGACATACGTCGATCCCTCAATTCCTTTATTTCGGATTTCGTGCTTCGAATTTCGGGTTTTGGCATTTTTCGACCCAAGTTGGCCTGCGGCGGATCATGGCTAAGGTGGGGAAGAAACCGGGAATGCCCTCGCGGAGCCTACATATCTGACTTGAAAAACTGGCCTGGTCCAGTGATGGAACCGGGCTTTTTTGCGTATTCAGTGGGGACTGTTCCTTCTTTGAAGCACTCAAAGATAGTTTCCTTTGATTCAGGAATTGCCAGGAGTCCAGTCTCTGCATCTATCTTGGCAAAAACCACACCGTCCGGCACTTGAAAGACCCGCACAGGTTTGTCCTTGAGGACTGCCTGCATAAACTCTATCCAAATGGGACTGGCAGCCCTGGAACCTGTTTCGTTAACGCCCAGTGGTTTCGCTGCATCAAAGCCCACCCAAACTCCTGTAACGTATCGTGGAGTATATCCTGTAAACCAGGCATCGTGGAGGTCGTTGGTTGTCCCGGTCTTACCTGCAACAGGCCGATTAAGGGCCTTGACCCGCCAGCCGGTTCCGTGCTGAACGACCCCCTGGAGAAGATTGGTCATAATATATGCAGTACTTTTCTCAACAACCTTCTCGCTTTCGGGCTGATTCTCTTCCAATACATTCCCATCTCGATCCAATATCTTGGTAATAAAGCATGGCTTTACCCGGTATCCTTGATTGTTGAAGATAGCATATGCGCGTACTAGCTCAAGGAGTGAGAGCCCGGATGAGCCGAGTGCTAAGGAGAGGTCCCGGGTAAGCTGCGATTCGACGCCCAGTTTTCTAGCATACTCGATAACGTAATCTATGCCGATATCCTTAAAAATCTTTATAGTAACGACGTTTCGGGAGTGGGCTAGAGCAGTCCTGAAAAGAGTGGGACCGTGAAACGTTTCTTCATAATTCCTGGGTTTCCAGATGAAGTCCTGTGCTATATCCTCGAAAACAATTGGTGAATCTATGATGATGGTGGCAGGTGTGTAGCCTTTATCGAGGGCAGCAGCGTAGATAAGCGGCTTAAAAGCTGAGCCGGGCTGACGCCTCGCTTGTATGGCCCGATTGAACTGACTTACCCTAAAGTCTCGACCTCCCATCATTGCCTTGACATAGCCGGTTTCAGCCTCCATGCAAATAAGTGCCCCCTCAACAACGGGCGTCTGCTCCAGAGACAAGTCCCAGTCCCATGTCAATTCCTTCCGATCCTTAACCTTCACCAGAATCACATCGCCGACCTTGAGAACATCCCTGACCCTTTTGACTCGAGCCCGATTATACTCAATCTCAGGATCAGGTTTCCTCGCCCACCTCATATTGTCGAGGTGAAGGTTGCCCTGTGTGCCGCCGATACGTACCCTGGCTTTTTGGTCACTATCGCTCACTGCAATAACAATTCCCTGGATGACTCGTTCCGGCTCAAGCGGTTGTTTCTCAAGGGATGCTTGGATCTCCTGAGAGAAGGCCTCAAACTCTTCCGGTTCCAGGTGTTTGAGCGGGCCACGATACCCCTGCCTTTTGTCCAGCGCCAGTAGCCCGTTATTCAATGCGATGCGGGCAGCCTTTTGAGCCTCAACGTTTACCGCTGTGTGTATTGTAAGACCTTCCTTGTAGAGGATTTCCCTGCCGTACTCTTCCTCAAGATACTTGCGCACGTATTCAGTGTAATAAGGGGCCTCCTCAATGTACCAGTTGCGTCTGGGCTTGATATCAAGCTGTGTGTTGATGGCCTCGGTTGCCTCGACATTTGTAATATATCCCACACCGATCATGCGATTTAGCGCATAGATCTGGCGCTGCTTGGCTCTTTCAGGATGCAGAAACGGGGAATAACGACTGGGGGCTTGAGGTAGCCCTGCTAGTATGGCGCATTCCGCCAGATTAAGGTCGACCACTGATTTTCCAAAATAATTTTCAGCAGCAGCCTCAACGCCGTATGCTCCGTGGCCCAAGTATATCTGGTTCAGATAGAGGAAGAGAATCTCGTCTTTGGTAAAGGCTTTGTCTATGCGATAGGCCAGAATCGCCTCACGTACCTTGCGGGCATAGCTTTTTTCGGGAGACAAGAAGAAAGACTTGGCAACCTGCTGGGTTATGGTGCTCCCTCCCTGAATGATGGTACCCGCTTCGATATTTTTCAGAAAAGCTCGGGTGATGCTGAGAAAGTCAATCCCCTCATGTTGAAAAAAACGAGCGTCTTCGGCTGCAACAAAGGCACGGATAAGCGTACGAGGTATCTTAGAAAGGGGAACTATAATCCTTCGTTCTTTGAAGAACTCGGCAAGCTTGCGCTTGTCATCTGAGTAAACAGTCGTGATAATCGGTGGGCGGTAATCCTTCAAGGAGGATATCTTGGGAAGATCTCGTGTGAAGTAAAAATAACTCCCTCCACCAAAAAGACCTACCAGTAGGAGACAGCCAACGACGGTTAGAAAGAAAAGGTAGAGCAACCTTCCCAAAATGCCCTTCTTGCCGCGTTTGGCCCTTATCTCCTTGACATGAGATCCTTTTCGAGAGCGTACCATGATGTCCTTCTAACAAAAAAGAGGTTAACAAGCAAGAGCCCTCAGCCCCTCCGGAATTCAAATGTCCTTGACATCATAGAGAGATTCCGACTAAAAAGCTTGTACCTTATGATTGCCCTGAATTTTGAAAAATGCGGTGGTTTGGTCCCGACCATTGTGCAGGATTTTGAAACCGGTGAGGTCCTGATGCTTGCCTTTATGAACGAGCAGGCATGGAGGGAAACCCTGGCAACGGGAAAGGCCACATACTGGAGCCGCACTCGCCAGGAACTCTGGGTGAAGGGCAAGACGTCCGGCCACGTCCAGTGGGTGAAGGAGGTCCGCATTGACTGCGATGACGATACCGTGCTCTTGAAGGTGGAGCAGGTAGGCGACGCGGCTTGTCACACAGGATATAGAAGTTGTTTTTTTAAGAAAGTCGAGGACGACGCAGTCAGAGAGGTCGGCGAGAAAGTCTTTGATCCGAAGGAGGTATATGAATAACGTGGGTGAAAAACTCAAACTCGGAATCCCCAAAGGGAGCTTGCAGGACGCCACAATTGCTCTGTTTAAACGGTCGGGGTGGAGGATCGATATCAACGGACGCAGTTATTTTCCTGATATCAATGATGACACGATTGAGTGTGCCATATGCCGTGCCCAGGAGATGTCACGTTATGTGGAAAGTGGTACGCTGGACGCGGGTCTCACAGGAGAGGACTGGATATCGGAAAACGAATCCGATGTGAAGATTGTGGAGGATTTGATCTATTCAAAAGTCAGCCAGAGACCGGCTCGTTGGGTCCTGGCAGTCCCTTATGATTCTGATATTAAAAGGTTGGAGGATCTGGCGGGAAAGAAGATCGCAACCGAGTTGGTCAATTTTACAGAAAAATATTTTGCCGAACGGAGTATAGATGTCAAGGTGGAATTCTCATGGGGGGCAACTGAGGCCAAAGTGGTGTCTGGTCTGGCCGATGCTATTGTGGAGGTGACTGAAACCGGTAGCACCATAAAGGCCCACGGCCTAAAGATCATCCATGAACTTCTCGAGACCAATACCAAGCTCATTGCCAACCATGCCTCTTGGGCGGATCCCCGGAAGCGGGCAAAGATAGAGCAGGTCGCCCTGCTTCTCAAAGGCGCTCTCGTGGCTGAAAAGATGGTGGGGCTCAAGATGAATGTTCCGGAGGCAAAGTTGAAGGAAGTCGTTGGCCTTCTTCCGAGCCTAAATGCGCCTACAGTATCTCCCCTTTATCAGTCGAACTGGTTTGCCGTGGAGACAGTAGTGGCGGGGTCTGTGATGCGGGATCTTATCCCTGAACTGCTCAAGCACGGGGCTGAGGGCATAATCGAATATCCGTTGAACAAAGTGATTTAGGATTGGTTGTTTTCAAACCGGGTGCTTTGCACCCGGTACAACCGCAACTATTAACGCACTCATGTGCGTTTGCCTTTTCCCGCTATGCGGGAAAATTGAAGATCCCTGCAACAAGCTGCAGGGAATCTTCGACTGTAAGGAATTTTACAATTTTTCGATTCGCTCGCTAACCCTTGTCCGCCTCTGGCGGGCCGCAGCCCGCGAAGCACTGCCGTCAGGCAGAACCTGAGGGGAATGCGCTCGCTGTAGCAGTTCAAGCCACCCGCTTTGCGGGTGGTAGTTGACTCTGGCTGTTCACTCCGCACTCCGCATTTCAAAATACTACTATGATCTCCAAGCGTATCCAGGAAATCACACCCTTTATTGCTATGGATGTCCTCGAGAAGGCCCACAGCATGGAGCGGGAAGGCGTCCATATTATCCATTTGGAGATAGGGGAGCCTGACTTCGACACTCCTGCCTGTATCAAGGATGCCGCTATTCGTGCCTTGAACGCTGGACACACCCACTACACGCACAGTCTTGGACTGGTGGAGCTTCGCGAGGCCATATGTCGACACTATCGCGAACGCTACAGTGTGGTTGTTCAACCGGACCAGATAATTGTTACATCGGGCACGTCGCCGGCCATGTTCATGCTCTTTTCAGCCCTTCTGGATCCAGGAGACAAGGTGATCGTTTCAGATCCCCATTATGCCTGCTATCCTAACTTCATCCGGTTTGCAGGTGGTGAGCCCATAACAATTCCGGTTTACGAAGAGGATGGGTTCCAATACAGGCCGGAGGCCATACGAGAGAAGCTCGATGACACGACCAAAGCGGTTGTTATCAACTCTCCATCGAATCCCACGGGAAACATACTGAGCCATGAGCGTATGAAGGCCATTGCAGGGTTAGCCCCATATGTTATTTCCGACGAGATATACCACGGGCTGGTTTACGAGGGCGAGGAGCATTCCATTTTGGAATATACCGACAGGGCCTTTGTGCTGAACGGGTTTTCCAAAGTCTATGCCATGACAGGTTGGCGTCTCGGCTATCTGATTGCACCAATGCCTTTTGTTCGGGCTATCCAGAAGGTGCACCAGAATTTCTTCATTTCAGCCAACGCCATGGTGCAATGGGCTGGCATAGCAGCTCTTGAAGAGGCTGCAGAAGACGTAGCAAGGATGAGGGCGGTTTATGATGAGCGTCGCCGGTTCATGATCAAGCGGCTCAAAGACTTAGGATTTGGCATCACTGTAGAGCCCACAGGTGCTTTTTATGTGCTGGCCAATGCAAAGAGGTTTTCAGAGGATTCTTATAAACTGGCTTTTGACATCCTTGAACATGCCCACGTGGGAGTAACCCCCGGGATCGATTTCGGGGCCAATGCCGAGGGGTACATTAGGTTTTCCTACGCCAACACCCTGGAGAACATCGAAGAGGGAATGGATCGCATCGAGAAATACCTCGCCCAAAAATAGGGGACGTTCCCTTTAACAACAAAGCCACGTGCTCTGGGCACTCAGATTGTTTTTGAGATGGGTTCTGTCTATGAACATCAAGTCCGCCACATTCGTCACCAGCGCTGTGAAACCCTCCCAGTATCCTCCTTATGACAGACCTGAAATTGCGTTTGCAGGACGTTCCAACGTTGGGAAATCTTCCCTGATGAATACGTTGTTAGGCCGCAAGAAGTTGGTGAAGACCAGTTCGACCCCTGGGCGTACCCAGACCATTAATTTGTTTTCCATCAATGATCGATTCTATTTTGTCGACTTGCCTGGATACGGCTATGCTAAGGTTCCAAAGGCTGTGCGGAAGAGCTGGGGGCCAATGGTTGAAAATTACCTCAAGACCCGCCGGGCCGGAGAGCAAACCGTGCCGGAGGCCAGTCAGGGGCTTTGCGCTGTTGTCGTCATCCTGGATATTCGGAGGCTGCCAAACCAGGGGGATCATGATTTGCTTGCCTGGCTGGCGCACTACGAGGTCCCAGCCCTCGTTGTACTAACAAAGGTGGATAAGCTCAAAAAGAACCAGCAGGCTAAGCAGCGAAGCGCCATTGCCAGGGAACTTTCCACAGATCCTTCCTCACTCATTCTCGTTTCTGGCACAACCGGCTTGGGCAAACAAGAATTGTGGAAGGCCATTGAGAGTCGGTTGTCAGTATGACCCTTAAGATTGACGGTAGCCACGGCGAGGGGGGCGGGCAGATATTGAGAACCACCCTGGCCTTGGCAGCTATACTCCGGCGGCCTGTGGAGATCCACAGTATCCGAGCCGGCCGCAAGAAGCCAGGGTTGCGGCCACAACACCTCATGGCAGTAAAGGCCATGACCTCGATAACTGCAGGGAAGGTTAATGGTGCGGAACTTGGTTCCATGCAACTGTCCTTCGAACCTCGGCAACTCGTTCCGGGGTCCTACTCCCTTGATATAGGAACAGCGGGTTCTACGAGCTTAGTACTGCAGACCATGCTTCCTGCCCTGCTATTTGCAGAAAGGGCATCCCAGGTTGTGATCACTGGGGGCACCCACGTGCCTTGGAGTCCCTGTTTTCACTACTTGCAAGAGGTATTTGTGCCAGCACTCCAAAAGATGGGTGGAGCATTGCGGCTGGAGATAGCGCGCTGGGGCTGGTATCCAAAGGGGGGTGGAAAGGTGACTGCATCCATATCGCCGGTTCCGGCACTCAGCGGCGTTGATCTCACTTGGCGGGGCGGGCTGCAAAACACTTATCTGATTTCGGCTGTGTCAAATCTTCCCATGAATATCGCGGAGAGGCAGCGAGACCAAGTTCTCAAGCGCTTCAGGGATCACGGCGATGAGGTGCCCCGGACTGAGCTCTTGCAAGGTCCTTCGCCAGGTACCGGCACGGTGGTTTTTGTACGGGCGAAGTTTGAAAATGGGGTGGCTGGGTTTACCTCTCTGGGGAAGAAGGGGAAGCCCGCTGAAAAGGTTGCTGACGATGCATGCTCAGATTTTTTTCGGTTCATGTCCTCTGGGGCGGTTGTGGACGACCACCTGGCAGACCAGTTGGTCCTATACATGGCCTTGGCAAAAGGCCGGTCTTCCTTAATCACAGACAGGATAACAAAGCATCTGGCAACAAACATGTGGGTGATTGAGCAGTTTCTGCCGGTAAGATTCCAAGTCGAGAAAGAAGCCTCCAAAATCAGCATTGAGGGGATTGAGCACAAAAGTAGGGGACGTCCATGACCGGCTCGCTCCCCGCGCACGAAGTTCTGCCGCAAGGCAGAACCCCCGTCCTTCAGGGCGGGGAGGCTTCAATTTTCTCCCTTCCTTCTGGGAAGGGAGAAAGACCAAAGATAAATCCAGTCAATCCAGTCAATCCTATCGGACAAGAAATACACAAGGTTCCTGTTTTAATACTCCAAACGCGCACAAATTTATGACGCTGTGTATAGAATCGGTATAGAAGAGGATGAGGCGCCAGAAAGAAATTGACACCCTATCTCAAAATTGTTAGATAATTTGAATCCATCTGCAGAACCGGGCCGTTAGCTCAACTAGGCAGAGCAGCTGACTCTTAATCAGGAGGTTACTGGTTCGATTCCAGTACGGCCCACCAATTTAATCAACTACTTATCGAGCGGCCGATTTGGGGAAATCACGAAATGTGACACTTTTGTGACAGTCGGCTTTGGCGGGGGCGGTCAAATCGTTTATCAGGTTGACCGCTTTTCTCTTGTGTTCCTGGCTCAGGTGAGCATACCGCATGGTCATGGTCATTGTCTTGTGGCCAAGAATCTCCTGAACGTCCTTTAGACCTGCTCCCCTCATGATCATTTGGCTTGCAAAGGTGTGTCTCAGGTCGTGGAACCTGAAATCTTCGATTCCCGCACGTCTGAGCGCCGATTTGAACGCTGTTTTGACATCACCTAAGAGTCAGGCTACAGGTTCAGGCTTCTTGCGCTTTCTGACGGGCTCAGGGCCTTTCAGCTTCTCTTGGCTCTTACGGTAGGTAAAGACGTACTCAGAGCCCATAGGCTGTTCCTGCCTAATTGCTTGAAACATTCCCAAGAGATAGTCGTCTACAGGCACCTGCCTATCTTCATTCGTTTTGGTTTTTTCGAGATAGATGAAACCGCTGCGAATCTGCGACCACTTGAGGTTCAGAATTTCACCTCGCCTCATGCCAGTATGCAGAGCACACTCGATAATCCGCCGCAGATGCTTGGGGCACTCGGCCATCAGCCTGCCGATTTCTTCTTCCGAAAGATACCTAAGCCGCTTGTTGTTTTCCTTCAAGAGAAGAGTCCTGCCCCGTTCAAAGGGACTGCGTTCGATCATTTCCCACTCCACGGCCTTGGTGAAGATGTGGTGGAGGCAGGATACTTCCCTGTTCACAGTAGCGGTTTTTCGCACGGTCCCATGGCGTGTGGGCGTCTTTCGAAGCCTGTTACGGTATGTCTGATTAGCTGGGAAGAATAGATAACAGAATCATATCATAACATTCTAAGGGTGGGCAGAAGTAGAGATAATATGGCAGTATCGTGAATTTGGCCAAACTTGCGATTAGTAACAGCCAAGACGAAAGTGCACGGGCGCACTTTAGCGCATACCGTGCAACGATTTCTTGGGTGACGGTTTTCTACAGAAAAATATTAGCCTTTCTGGCTGAAATCCCATCCTTGCGCAATCCGATTCCTTCACCAGATCAGTCGCGCACAAACGTTCCGCAACAAAGCCAGCGGATCTCATACG
>JAQYVR010000256.1 GCA_030145395.1 Desulfobacteria bacterium | reverse complement strand
CAAAGAAATCAAACAAGAACGGTAGATGAACCAAGGTTCCTGGTGATAGGAAGGATAGATGAAAAGTATTGGTCCGGTATCATTACCTAACGTGCTGATAATATAAGACTGATCTCCGTGCGTCGAGCAAGAGATGAGGAGGTTGAATTGTATGAAGGCTGAAGAAATAGATAAAAAATTTGATGCGGGCGAAAGTATCGTTGACTATCTGGATCTTTCAACGGCCAGACGGCCTAAGCTGGAGCAGAAAAGGGTTAACGTAGACTTCCCTTTATGGATGATACATTCACTTGACAAAGAGGCCAAACGGCTTGGCGTTCCCCGTCAGTCGATCATCAAAATTTGGTTGGCAGAAAGGTTGCAACAGTCTGCAGGCTAAAAATTACACCTGGAATTAGCCTTTGACCACGGCAATCGGCCTCAAACGGGCCACCTTCCTGGATATACCCGCCCCGTGCACCACATTCACCACTTGGGAGATGTCCTTGTAGGCATCCGGCATTTCTTCGGCCAGGGTATGCTTGCCGGTCCAGCGCACCAGGGTTCCGCTGTCTTCCAATTCCCGCTGGATCGATCTTCCGCGGCTTTGTTTCTTGGCGGCTTTGCGGCTGAGGACCCTCCCGGCGCCGTGACAGGTTGAGCCGAAGGTAAGCTGCATGGCGGTCTGCGTGCCCGCCAGTATATAGGAGGCGGTGCCCATGTCTCCGGGAATCAAGATGGGCTGTCCGGTTTCCCGGTAAGGTTCGATGAGGGCCTCGTGGTGAGGTGGAAAGGCGCGGGTGGCCCCTTTGCGATGAACGCAGAGGAGGCGTTCCTTGCCTTCCACCACGTGTTTCTCCTTCTTGGCGATATTGTGGCAGACGTCGTACAATAGGTCCATGCCAAGATCCTTTGGACCGATATCCATGACATTCATAAAGATGTCACGGCATTTGTGAAGCAGAACCTGGCGGTTGGCCCAGGCATAGTTGGCGGCACAGGACATGGCCCGGTAGTACCTTCTGCCGGCGGCCGAGCCGATCATGGCACAGGCCAGCTGGCGGTCGGGTAGCTCAAAATCGAGCTTGTGGGCGTGTTTGACCATGCCGGCCAGGAAATCATCACACACCTGGTAGCCGAGCCCCCGGGAACCGGTGTGCAGCATCAACGTCACCTGTCCTTCGGTCAAACCGAAGGCGCGGCCGGTTTCAGGATCGTATATTTTATCCACGACACCAACTTCAACAAAATGATTGCCGGAGCCCAGGGTGCCTAACTGTTTCCGGCCCCGGTCAAGGGCTCTTTTACTGACGAGGTCGGGATCTGCATCGGGCATGCACCCGTGGTCTTCCGTGTGTTCAAGATCATCCGCAACACCAAACCCCTGTTGGACAGCCCATTGACTGCCTTGTTCAAGCACTTTTTTTTCTTCGCGCAGGGACAGTTTCAACGAGCCCGTGGACCCGATACCCGAGGGGATTTCTCGGTAAAGGGTGTTGACAAGGTCTTCTAAGCGGGACCGCACATCCTGTTCAAGAAGCGCGGTTACAGCCAGGCGCACGCCGCAGTTGATGTCATACCCGACACCGCCCGGGGAAATGACGCCGTTGTCCCAGTCGAAGGCGGCAACCCCGCCAATGGGGAAACCGTAGCCCCAATGCATGTCCGGCATGGCCATCGAAGCCTTGACGATCCCCGGAAGCGTGGCGACATTGGCCACCTGTTTCAGAGGCTCGTTCTGCTGCCCCTTTGCAATCATATCTTGATCGGCAAACACTAGGCCGGGTACCTGCATATTCCCGGATCTGGGAAGCTCCCATTGATATTGGTCAATTTTTTTTAATTCCATCATAAAAATTCTCACCAAATTCTCATCAAATTTCATGCATTAGAAGGTGAAGTCATAACTCTTCCCCTTGTCATCGCTCGAGGCTGCCGGCTGAAGGTATAGATCGACGCTGTAGCCCGAGATTTCATTGTCCGTGTGCTCAAAGGCAAGCTCTGTGTCGAGCCGGCTGAAAGTGGTGGCGTTGCCGAACAGCCATGCAGGACCGTACCAGGTTTCGCCTGCCGCGTATTTTAGTTCATAAGTGCCCAGGGGCAGATTGACTTTCAGCTGGTCCCCACTGCGGAGGAAAAGTGAGAGAACTTCTTTTTTCGCAGGCAGATCGATCAGTTCCACAAAAAAATGTTGGCCTGCGTTGCGGGCCTTGAGCGTCAACGGTGCAATTCCACGATAAAAGTGCCGGCTCATGATGGCGCTGGGCGGCAGCTTTTCCGGGGCCGGTTGATCCCGGTGAAACGTGTATGCGTATACTAGGTTGATGACCTGGGCCGTAGACCCTGAAGCAATAACATCTCGGCAGATGGTTGGCGAGGTGATGTTCTGATTTTCAATCCAGTTGTTGAAATCCTGGCTTTTGGCCACTGCCGGCCAATCCGAATGGATCCGGGTGATGGATGCCTGACGGGATGATTCTGCCAAAAGGGTTTTTACAAAATCGTCGTTGCGACTCACCTTGAAATCAA
>JAQYVR010000220.1 GCA_030145395.1 Desulfobacteria bacterium | reverse complement strand
GAAAGAACAGACGCCTGAAGGTTCCTGGTGGGGACGATGGGGGACCAACTATATCTATGGGACATGGTCGGTTCTTATGGCCTTGGAAAGTGCCGGAGAATCGCTTGAGACTCCCCATGTTCAGCGTGCCGTACATTGGCTCAAACGAGTCCAGCGGAAGGACGGGGGCTGGGGAGAGGATAATGATTCCTACTGGGATGACAATCTCCAAGGACAGGGTTATGCCAGCACTTCGTATCAAACCGCGTGGGCCCTTCTAGGCCTCATGTCAGCCGGGGAAGTACAGAGTCCTGAAGTGCGAAAAGGTATCAATTACCTCCTTCGCACACAGAAGGGGAACGGGTTGTGGAAGGATAACTGGTTTTCTGCTCCAGGCTTTCCGCGGGTTCTGTATCTCAAATATGGTGGCTATGATAAATACTTTCCACTATGGGCGTTGGCTCGGTACCGTAATCTTTATTCTCACTCCCATTAAAACATTCGACCAGTCTCGTTTCCTTCGCGGTCCCCCTCTCAAGCTGTGCTCTAGTGACGACATCATAGGGGATGTCGTCAGGCCTGTATTCTGAATCACAGACCGTGTAATACCTATGACCCCTTCAACATCCGATTGGTTATCCAGTGCACTTGGTCGCGTTGCTGACTTTGTGAAACATAGGGCGTGGTGGGTTCTGGCTTTGGCGACTTTAGCAACAGCCATTTCTTTTTCCTATGCTTTCATGTACCTGGGTATCAATACTGACACGACCGAAATGCTTGCGGCCGATGTCCCTTTTCAAGAAGCGCGTGAACATTACAAACGCCTCTTTCCGCAGAACACGGATTCGATCCTTCTTGTCGTGGAGGCCAATACACCAGAGATGGCGTATACAGCCGTCCAAACTCTCGATGCGAGATTAAGAAAGGAATCCGAGCACATCAAGTCGGTCTACACGCCATTCGGAGGATCATTTTTTGAAAAAAACGCCCTTCTGTACCTTGATCTTCCTGAACTCGAACAGCTGGCAGAATCAGTGGCTGAATCGAAACCTTTTATTGATGAATTAATGCGAGATCGGAATCTCCATGGTCTGTTTACCATGTTGAGTGACAGTTACCATACAACGCATTGGGTGAATGAACCTCTCCTCGACTCTCTTTTCCGGAGAATGGCAGAAGGCATTCAGTCCAGTTTGGCTGGCTTGGATTATGTCCTTGCCTGGCACTCCGTTATTTTGAAACAGGACCTCAAAGCTTCACGGACACGGAGATTCATTCTCGTCCAACCCCATCTGGACTATCAAAAATTACTACCGGCCGGAACAGCCCTTCAGGCCATTCACCGTATAATCCAAGAGTCAGCCGTGTCCGCCATTCCCGGAGTTCGGGTCCGTGTAACAGGTGAAGTGGCGCTGGCACATGAAGAGCTCGAAGTTGTCAGCCGGCGGGCAGGGATTGCCGCAATCCTCGCGCTTGCCATGGTCTGCTTCACTCTGACGCTCGCTTTCCACTCATGGCGTCTGATGGTCGTCACATTGCTTACCTTACTTGTGGGGCTCTCTTTGAGCGCAGCCTTTGCCACGGTGGCCGTGGGGCAACTCAATATTCTGTCCTTGGCTTTCGCGGTGCTCTTTATCGGGCTTGCGGTAGACTATGCGATCCATCTGTGTCTCCGGTATCAGGAACTTCTTGGACTGGGGAACGAGCCCTATCAGGCAATCAGAAAGAGCCTGCAGGAAGTTGGCCCTGCATTAATGTTGTGTGCGGTGACCACCGGGCTTGGCTTCTACACCTTCGTCCCAACAAATTACGCTGGCATGTCGGAGTTGGGTTTGATTTCGGGGACGAGTATGTTCATCGGGCTTGTGGTTTCACTCATCGTGCTGCCGGCTATTTTGGTGGTATTCCCACCTTCGAAAAATGATTACCGGCCCCCACCTTCAGACCAGGGATTAAAGCCTGTCTATCAATTCCCCATCCATCATGGACAGGCCATTCGGTGGGGGACGGTCGTTATTTTGTTTGGCTCTGCCCTCTTACTACCTCAGGCATCATTCGATTGGAATCCTCACAATTTACGGGATCCACATGTCGAGTCAGTTCAAACATTGGACGATCTTCTCGAAGACAAAACGGGAGCGACCTGGACTCTTGCTCTTTTGCCTTCTGAAGACAAGGTATCCGACTATGTATCCAGGCTTGGAGCATTGGAATCGGTTGATAAGGTTTTGACCATTCATGATTTCATTCCCAAGCAACAAATCGGAAAGTTTTTCCTGCTCGAAGAGCTTGCGGAAGGGTTTTTTCCTCAGGGATCTGATTCGGGCTTCCCACCCTCTCCCCCAGACCGGGATTCTCTCATAACAGCGATACAATCCTTTCGGACTATATTGGAAGAACATATTCAGAAGGCAAAGATGAGCAATGATGATAGTCCTGCCGTCCGACTGAGCGCCCAGATGAGAAACCTAGTAGAAAGGTTTGACAATATAGATCTGAAATTGCAATTGGATCTTCTTGATCGACTGGACCAAAGTTTGTTGGGGTCCATACCGACTGGACCCATCAACATTCGTGCTGCCAAGGAAAAGGGGCCGATCACTCAAGAGGACTTGCCGCAGGAATTGCTTGAACGATGGGTAAGTAATGACGGGACCTACCGCATGGAAGTGTATCCTAAAAAGGACTTAAGAAATACGGTGGCGTTGGAAAAATTTGTCAACGAAGTTCGAAGCATTGCCCCGCAGGTAACGGGCCTTCCGGTGATCTATATGGATGGAGGTAATGAGGTCTCTGGGGCGTTCAGGCAGGCGTTTGTCTCGGCGTTGCTGGTGATTGTCATTATCTTAGCCATCGTACTTCGAAATATCTGGGATGTTCTTCTTGTGATTCTCCCGTTGGGCCTGGCGGCAATATGCCTCGTAGCTTATACGGTCATCTTTAGCCTGCCGTTTAACTATGCCAATGTCATTGCTCTTCCTTTAATTTTTGGTCTTGGTGCGGATAGCGGCATTCATATTGTTGAACGAATGCGGAGAAGGCCTGCTCAGTGTGAAGCGTTTCTGAGGTCTGGGACCATACGAGGTGTCTTTTTCAGCAGTCTGACAACCATGCTAAGTTTCAGTAATCTCGCCTATACTTCACATGTTGGTGTTGCCAGTATGGGGCAGCTGTTAACACTGGGTGTCTTGTTGACATTGATAGGCTGTTTGGTGGTTTTGCCAGCCTTTCTCTATCGCGGGCAGCCAAGTTTGCCAGAAACTCATACGTAGCCCTTCAAGTTGGTGAATGAAAGGGGTCGGGAGTCTTTTTTTTTAACTTATTTTAAGTCGCTTTGTTCGGATTAACACGGCGTTGAATGGAAACGCTTAGAACGTTTGGCAGGGGAGACCTGAATAGGTTGCACGGGGCTGTGCTAAGGATTGTGCTGGATGTCGGACGAGCCAATAAAAGACTCCCGACCCCTTTCATCACGCTACTTGGCCATAGTGATACTCGGGCTTGGTTTGGGGAGATGTCCGTGACGGTCAAATTGTACACGGCATTGACCAAGCGAAACGCGATTTGATCCCACACAGTCTGGTCGGATTTGTCCTCTGGCACCTCGGCGATTCAGT
>JAQYVR010000219.1 GCA_030145395.1 Desulfobacteria bacterium | reverse complement strand
ATTCCGTATTCCCGTAGATCGCGTTTTTACTATGAAGGGTTTTGGTACGGTTATTACCGGGAGCCTGTTATCGGGGAAGGTCCAGGTAGGGGAGACGGTTATGATTTACCCCGAAGGTATCCAGTCAAAGGTTCGAGGGATTCAGGTCCACGGGCAGAAAGCGAACCAGGCTACCGCAAGCATGAGGACCGCCATAAACTTTCAGGGTATTGAAAGGGCCGCCATAACCAGAGGGGATGTCGTGGGTGGCGTAAACACTCTGAAACCCAGTTATATGGTGGACGGTTTTCTAGTGTACCTTGCCTCCAACGGAAAGCCCCTCAAGAACCGTACCAAGATTCGATTCCATGCAGGCACAAGTGAGATTCTGGGTTACGCAGTACTTTTGGACCGCGATGAACTGTCTCCGGGTGAGACAACTGTTGCCCAGTTCCGACTTGATTCTCCTGTGACCGTCGTTAAGGACGATCCGTTTGTTATCAGAAGCTATTCACCTGTCAGGACTATAGGGGGCGGTCACATTCTAAACCCGATCCCCGGAAAGCACAAACGATTCAAAGAATCGCTCGTGACTGAGCTCAGCGGTCTTGCTGAAAGCCCCCCCAGAGAAATAATTACTTACCATGTACAAAAATCGGGCATTTCAGGCCTTCCTTTTTCTGAATTGCGGCTTATGACTAACCTGTCAGAAAAGAACCTCGAGGAACACATTCAGCCCCTCCTTTCCCAAAGGGAGATCATTCAGGTGGACCGGGATAATCGTACGTTCGTTCACGGATCTGTTTTTGATGAACTTCGTCAGAAAGCCCTAAAGACCGTTGAAATCTATCACAAAGATCATCCGCTGAAAGCGGGAATGTCCAAACAGAGGCTAATGTTCACGCTGTCCCCCTGGCTGAGTAGCAAACTGTTCAGTCTCTTGGTTCAAGATCTGACCAAGAGCAACTCGGTGATACAAGAGAAAGAAATAATTCGCCTTTCCGAACATAGGGTAGCGTTAGAGGCCGATCAGAAGGATATCAGACACAGGATTGAACAGGCTTATATACAGAGTGGTCTTCAACCTCCGTATTTCAAAGATATAGTGGCATCTCTGGGACAGAATTCGGCCCACACAAAGGAGATCTTGATGCACATGCGGGAGGAGGGAACCCTCGTCAAGGTCAAGGAAGACCTCTATTTTCATAGGAGTGTTATAGACGATCTGAGAAACGAGCTGGTATCCTATTTGAAAGCTAACGGCGAGATTGATACACCGCAGTTCAAGGGGATGACAGGGGTATCACGTAAGTATACAATTCCGCTGATTGAATTCTTTGATGCCACAAAGGTCACCATTAGGGTTGGGGATACCCGGAGACTGCGAGAGGGCTAACATGACTTATAAACAGTTTCTTACCGTAAGAGTCGCTGGAGGGATTCTCCTTGCTTTGGTCGTGCTGTGGGGATTGTGGGCCTTAATTAGCATGTTCGAGAAAGGGGAGCCATCGCATGTTGTCCAGGTTGAAGAGGGCGAACTGATGCATGAGGCCGAAGAGGCCGAGGCCCCAGCACACGTGCCCTCAGTACACGAGGATACTCATGAGACTCCTCACACGGTTCCCGAGACTACTTATGATGTACCCCATGCGACTCCAGAGGCTGCAACACCACACGAACCGAAGACTACAGGGGTTGCCTTTGTAGAGGCGACCATTTCCGTTATGGACTATGAACTGAATGAGCGGTTCTGGGGCTGGCGGCGTAATGACCTTATTCGATTTACCGACAATGTGGAACATATCCAACTCGGCGTGCTCGAAGTGATTCGCAGGGCCAGTGTGACCTTGGCTGAGAAGATTTCGCGATACGGGCCCACAGACGTGATTGACAGAAACCTGGAAAACGCCATGAACTGGTTCATGATAAAACCGGACCAATACTGGCTGCCTTCGCCAGAGGACAGGTACAAGGACGGCCTGAAAGAGTTGCAGTCCTATGCCCATAGACTTGAAAAGGGAGAGGCACGCTTCTACACGCGACCCGACAATCTGATTCCACTCCTAGATAGCTTCGCGGAACTGCTGGGGAGTTGTGATGAGAACTTGGTCAAGGCTCAGCAAGAAGGCGGATCACTTGTGAGTTGGTTCGATGTTGACGATTATTTCTATTATGCCAAGGGGGTAGCAAAGGCAACGGGCGAGATATTGCATGCCGTGGAGAAGGACTTTGCATCAGTCTTGGAGACACGTCACGGACTGGACCTTCTCCGACATGCAGTCCATGCCTGTCATGTGGCTAGCGATCTCGACCCCTGGCTTGTTACAGATGCATCTTTGGACGGAATTCTGGCCAACCATCGGGCCAATATGGCTGCCCCCATCAGTCATGCGCGTTACTATCTTGACGCCCTGTCAAAGACCCTGTCTACCTGATGATCCAATCCGCCCCACCTTGCCTTCTTCCATGGTTGGGTGGACTCGGTTCAACAACGAATCGAGTGATGCGCTCTCCTCTCAGCGTTGATTTCCCTTAAACTGTGCTTATCTTGACATAAGACTGGTTGTTGAACAGCCAGCACCTGATCCGATAGGTTCGTTGCGGGGTGTGAAGAAATGATGGCTTCGTAAAAAGTCGAATTCACTCACTCCGTGAGCATTTTTGGGATTCATTCTTCGCTCCGCTAAATCGCGAAAACTCGGGCTAACGCCCTCAAACAGTTCGCGATTTTGACGCTGCGCTCGTCACGAATCTTTTTCCAAAAAGGCTCAATCTCGTTCGAGAAAAGACTTTTTGCGAGTCTGTCAAAGAATTAGTATAAAAAGAATTATGACAATAATGGGGATGACAACAATTTCGCCTGAGGTTGTTTGGATGATGCGGTAGGGAAAGGGTCACAGAAACTTCTGGACCGGATGAACCTCGTGTGGGAGATCTGCAAGATGCAAGATGAGCATAAGACAAAAGAACAGCTTATTGAAGAACTGAAAGAATCGCGTAGACGGGTGTGGGAACTCTCGACTTCCGAAGCCGAGTGTAAACGCATGGAAGAACGAGTGAGAGAACAGACTGACTTTCTAAATTTGGTGTTGGAATCCATACCTTACCCCTTTTATGTAATTGACGCCTCTGACTACACTATCAAACTGGCAAATTCTGCCGCTCATGCCGGCCGTTTATCAGATGGGATAACATGTCATTCACTTACACACCACAACGACGAGCCATGCTCAGAAGAAGCGCATCCGTGTCCACTCAAAATTGTAAGAGAGACGAAGAAGCCGGTGACGGTGGAACATGTACATTATGATGAGGACGGAATTTCTAAGAATGTTGAAGTCCATGGTTATCCCATTTTTGACGCTGACGGAAATGTCTCCCAAATGATTGAATCATCCATAGACATTACCGAGCGAAAGCAAGCAGAAGAGGCAGCGAAGAAGCGTTCTGAGCAAATGAAGCTGTTTGCCTATTCGGTTGCACATGATCTCAGAAATCCAGCTGTCGGCCTCTATGGTCTGACAAAACGGCTCCATAAACAGTACGAGGACGTTGCTGATGAGAAAGCAAAGGACTACTGTGACAAAATTTTGGAAGCTGCTGAACAGATTTCTGCGCTGGTTGGAAATATCAATGTCTACATATCAAGCAAAGAGATGCCTCTAAATATTGAGGATGTTAAGTTACCAGAAATCCTGCAAATTGTCAGAGATGAGTTCTCTGCCCAGCTTGAGATTCGTCAAATAAGATGGTCCGAGTCAGAAAGCATACCCGCAATAAAGGCAGACAAACTTTCGATCTTGAGGATACTGAGGAACCTTTTGGACAACGCACTAAAATACGGAGGAGACGATCTAAGTGAGATAAAGATTGGGTATGAGGGGTCCGATCAGTTCCACATCCTTTCGGTAAGTGATGACGGTGTGGGGATAAAGGGGGAAGGCGCCGAGAAAATTTTTGAGGTTTTCGAACGACACAAAACATCGAGCGGCGTGGAAGGTACGGGTATGGGATTAGCTATCGTAAAAGAGTTAGCGGAGCAACATGGCGGTGAGGTTTGGGTTGAACCCGGCCTGGAAAATGGGA
>JAQYVR010000189.1 GCA_030145395.1 Desulfobacteria bacterium | reverse complement strand
CGCAATCGTTCTCTGGCCGCTTTGACTCGCTCAAACATCCTTGCTCCATTCTGTAGTTAAAGATGGTCACTAGCATAGCTGGTTAAGAGTTACTACGAAGACATTAAGTAGTTTGCAAAAAACAATGGAGTCATGTCGATGGAGGGTCATGATGTCTTTTCTAAGGTGACTGGCGGGAGGCCTGTGTTCACTTCCGAAGCTGTGAGCGGGGGAGCCCCTGGCCCCGTTCCGCAGGAACGGGGAACAGGGAGGGGGTGCCTTCCCCCGCAACGCAGCTGCGCTAGAAGTGAGCAGGCCGGAGCCTCGGAACCAAAGAAAAGATTTCATGACCCGTACATAATTAGAATGCAAACTATCTAGTGCTTTCCGTAGTAATTGTGCCTCTGTCCTTGAATTCTCATTCAGGCCGCAACACTTTGGACATTCTGATCAGTGATTCCTCCCGACTGTATTCTTCAAAGCCGCACTTGGTGTAACATCTAAGGGCCATGGGGTTGTATGTCCTGGCGACTAATATTAATTTCTTTGCAGACAATTTCTCTGTGGCGTACTGCTCCAGAAGACCGATCATGATTTCCCCTAATCCTTGAGAGCGCAACCGGGGTAAAAGGTACAGGTAACTCACCGTATAGACATCCGATTCCTCAGTCTTGCGAAGGGCGGCGTGACCTATGAGCTGCTCGCCTTCAAAAACCAAGAAAGGCTTATTGCCTGCATCCGGATCAAGCACCTCTCGCCACTGGTCATGGTCAAAGGGCCATTTAGCTTTCGGCCACACCAGATGCAGGTCTTCGCGATCGCTTATAAGGCTGGCGATTACATGCGTATCCAGTGGAATGTTCTCAACCAATCTCACCTTTTGCCACCGAAAATTGCGAAGAATCAAAATTTGACATGACGGTTTCTTTCCTCCCATGCCAAATTCGTAGGTCGGATGGTCCCGCTTCAGCGGGATTGATCCGACAAAAAATCTATATTCGATGGGAAATATGGTTACTGAAAGACAGACCCTATTTTCAGGTATCTTATTATTGAAGCAGGAGCTGGTTCAAGCAAGGCGAAATCGCCAGCCAAAAGGATCTTCCTTGCGACCGTACTGGATGCCTGTGAGTTCGTCATAGAATTTTTGGGACAATTCACCCGTCTTCCCATCCGCTATCTGGAGGTCTTCTCCTTTGTAACAGATCAAACCAACAGGAGAAATTACCGCTGCGGTGCCGGTAGCAAACATCTCTTTCAAAGAGTTGTTTCTGCACCCCTCGGCGACCTCTTCAATAGAAATCGGACGTTCGGAAACGTTTAGGCCCCAATGTCTGGCAAGTTGCAGCACCGAGTCCCTGGTGACACCTGGCAGGATCGTTCCCCCGAGGGGTGGGGTTACAAGTTCGTCATTTATGAGGAAGAAGATATTACTGGTGCCAACCTCCTCCACATACTTGAGTTCTTTGGCATCAAGCCACAGGACCTGGGTATAGCCTTTCCCAATGGCTTCTTGCGAAACATAAAGGGTAGCTCCATAGTTACCGGAAGTTTTCGCTTCGCCCACACCCCCCTTGGCGGCACGCACGTAGGTATCGGAAACGTAAATTCTGGTGGGGCTGAACCCCTCAGGATAATAGGCGCCAACCGGCCCAAGGATGATGTAAAACAGGTACTGATCCGAAGGCCTCAGCCCAAGAGCTGGCTCAGAGGCTATCATTGTGGGTCTGATATAGAGGGATGTGCCTCCCGACTTGGGCACCCATTCACGGTCGAGCAAAATCAATTTTTTCATGGCCTTGAGAACCAGGTCAGGATCCACCCCCGGCATGACCATTCTTCTGGCGGAACCATTCAGCCGTTCAATATTCTTCTCAGGTCGAAACAGACCAATTCCATCGTCTTCTAGGTGATAGGCTTTCAACCCCTCGAACACCTCTTGATTGTAGTGCAGTACCATGGCAGTGGGATCGAGCCTCAGGTCCCCGTAGGGTTCAATACGGGCGTTGTGCCATTTTTTCTGTCGGCTATAGTCCATGAGAAACATATGATCGGTGGTGTACTTACCAAATCCGAGTTCAGAATCTTTCGCTCGAACCTTCTGGCCAACAGTAGTAGATCTAGTCACTCTGATTTCCATAACGAAAGCCTT
>JAQYVR010000185.1 GCA_030145395.1 Desulfobacteria bacterium | reverse complement strand
TTGGTCACTGCATCTTCAGTCCCGCGGGATGAGGATGGCATAAGATCATAAGCGAACCTAATCTTCGCAAGGTTTAGAGGATAGCATCCTTCACGTTCTCAATTCCGATTCTATCAACAAACCTCGCCATCCGCTCTCGTTTTTTGGCTTTATCCCCATAGTACTCTAGGCTTCTTTTTGTCAGATCGATGACCTCGTCTTTGGACAAATTTTCAGCCATCAGATCTCCTATTCGTGGACGTCGTGCCGCACTCCCCCCGACTATGAATGTCCAACCATTCTTCTTGCCAAACACCCCAATATCTCTGACAAAGCTCTCTGCACAGCAGAAGGGACAGCCTGAAACGCCTATTTTAACCTTGGCCGGAAGATCCAGTCCGTAAAAGAAACTCTCAATTTCCATCCCCAATCCTAGAGAGTCTTGTACCCCAAATTTGCATACGGCTGTTCCAGGACAGGCCTGGACATAATGCAGGCAAAGTTCCGTTGCTTTGCCAACGTCCATACCCAGGTCTTTCCAAATGTTGTCCACATCCTCTTTCTTGATTCCCACCAATGCGAAACGCTGACCCGAGGTGATCTTGACAACTGGTATTTCATACTTCCGGACGACCTTGACGATTCCTTCCAGGTCGTCAACGCTGACAAGGCCCACCGGCGTCCTCGGGACTATGGCGTACGTTGTCTTGTCGCGCTGCAGAATCGCGCCTTTTGGATGCTCTGACATTGTCTACCTCCTCCATGGTTGAATAGTGCGTTTCAGTACTTGATACTCGCCATGCTTCTTTTCCCTGACATAATATGATGAAGATGGCATAAAATCATAGGCGTCCCTAATCTCCGCACTTTTCTTTCTTATCACAATCCTGTGTCAGGACCCTTCTCAGCCGTCGCCATCCGCGTCAGGAATTCATTAGGCGGAACAAAATCAACAAGGCGAAGAGCCGGCAGTTCTTTTCCCTGATTGTCTAAAAACACAATTGTGGGAACACCCTTGATCCCATATTTCCGAAGCAGGCGCTCATAAACAGGATTACCTCCCCTGGTGAGATTCACCTTGATCATGATAAAGTCTTGCCCTGCTTGTTTGACGATTTCAGGATCGTGAAAGGTGGCCTTATCCAGTTTGAGGCAAGGGCTGCACCAGTCAGCATAGAAATCGATAATTACCGGCTTTTTCAGTCTACGTGCCTCTATGAGAAGTTCATCAGAATATGTCTGCCAACTCACACCGGGTCCTCGGATTAGCCATGAACCTATAACGATGAATGCCATGACCAGGCCTGCTAGACCGACAACTCGCCTAATCCACTGGAATGCCTTAAATGGAGGTTTCGTTCGGTCAATCCAACCCAGATGCAGACCTGCAGATATGGCAATTACGGCAAAAAGAAATACACCCAAAGATTTTGGCAGGACTGGTCGAATAAAATAGGTAGCCATGCCTACCAAAACCCAGCCCATGAGTTTTCGCACCCAGAGCATCCACTCTCCGGATCGCGGAAGTTTTTCAAGCTGTCCTGAGAAGATGGCCAAGAAAAAGAGGGGAAGGCTCAAGCCGAGGCTCAGGGTAAAGAAGATTACGAAGCCCAACCACGGACTTCCCATACTCGCCACCCAGGCCAGCAGTCCCAGAACAAAAGGGCCGATGCAGGGAGCGGCTACAACCCCAAGGGTCAATCCCATAAACAAGGTTCCAAAATAACCTGCGTAAGATTTTGATGCGGCCTGCATCAGTCCGCTTGGCAGCCGCAGTTCCCAGAACCCGAAAAGACTTGTAGCAAAAAAGACAAGAATGGCAGCTACCACGCCGAGCACCACAGGATTCTGGAGGATGGCCCCCATAAGAGCTCCAGTCAAAGCCGCCACAATGCCCAGTACAGAATTGGTTAATGACAGACCGCCGACATAACATGCGCCATGGATAAGGAGTTTTCCTTGGTCCAGTCCACTCCTTCCGCCAAAATAGGAGACGGTGATGGGAATCAGGGGATAGATGCAGGGGGTCAAGTTCAGGGCAATACCGCCAACAAAGATGCCCAAAAGGGTCCATATCATGGCCCATCCATATAGTGGACCGGGCTCCTTGGGCTCAGATGCCATTTCAGCAAGCCCTGCAGGAGCGCTATCTACAGGTAAGCCTTTGGCGTGCCATTCAGGATATCCGGTGGGATAACGATAAACCTTTGTGTAACCAAGCTTTACAGCCACACGGGCCGCGGAGTCGCTTCGGACTCATGCGAATCCCGCTCAGTAGAAGACCACAAGATGGTCCTTGTCAGGCCCCAGCAGTTTTGCAAGGGAGCTTCTTTTTCGCCATCGAGACAACCATGTCGGCTCCATGGGAAAGTTCAAAGCACCCTTGATATGTCCGGTTCGATACTCCCATTCCTGACGTGTGTCCACAAGAAGAAGGTCTGTAGAACCTTCCTCATAAGGCGCCCGCAGTGCTTCTACAGTGAAAAGCCTGTATCCGCCCGTTTTGGCCTCCCTCGCCGCATCTTCCCAGGTAGCCTCTTTAGGTGTAACAGCGCGATTTGTAAGCCACAGGGCCAAAACCCCAATAGCCATGGCCACGAGGGCCAGAGAGACATTTCTGGTGACCTTTACCATGGGTGCCTCCAAACAACTTTCATCCTCGTTCAACTTGGCAACAAAGAATCCAATTGTTCAAGCTCGCTTTCCAACATGTTGGATGTTGTGAGCCGACGCTTTTCTCGACCTTACTCCATTATCCACAATTAACAAAAAACAAAGACAACAGATTCATATCACAAGATTCTGGGGCTGACCAGAATCGGAGATAAATAGCAGGTGTCTTAACTGTGGATGTAAGGAAGGCAGGGACTGACTGAAAGAAGTTCGCCATCACTGTCATGTTAGAAAGTCAGCTTTTTCCCGCAAAAAGCCATTTTGCCTCAAAAGGCTAATCTGTCTACCGATGACGGCTGTGCCCAACCAACTCTATACTACAAATAGAGGCCCTGATAAGAAGAAGCACAACATATTGTATTTTTTCTTGTGCATTGTTAATCGGTGTGTTATGGGACGGCTTCATTGTGAAAGGCAAGAACGCCAAGGTGAACTGTAGAAGGGAGGTTTTATGAGAATCATAGCGAGTGCCAATCAAAAGGGGGGCTGTGGGAAAACAACCACAGCCATTAATCTGTCATATTTCTTAGCCGGGAAAGGCGAAAAGGTGCTGCTCATAGATTTTGATCCTCAGGCTCACGCAACCATGGGGCTGAACATCGATCCGTCTGATCTTAAAGTCAGCATGTACGATGTGGTCAGGCCATGGCACAATGGTTCTACAGGGATAAATGATATTCTCATCCCCATAGGGGAGAATTTTGACCTTGCTCCCTCAAGTGCATCCCTCAGTGCCGTCGAGCAGGAGCTCTCAGGGCTGACAGGAAGGGAGAGCAAGCTTTTGCACGCTATCGAGGCACTTCAAATGACATATGACTATATCATCATTGACTGCCCCCCCAGCATTGGCCATCTTTGCTTCAACGCGCTTCGGGCCTGCGAGGAGGTCATTATCCCGATCGACTTGAGCCTTTTTTCTCTTCGCGGTGTTTCCAAACTCCAAGAAATGATCACGGCCCTAAAAGAAAAGCTCGACCATGACACTACCGCTCGCGCCTTGATTACCATGTACGATAATAGGACACGATACTCCAGACAAGTTTTTGACGAAGTAAAGGAGGTATTTCGGGAAAACATGTTTGAGACGGTCATCCGTTACAATATTCGTCTGAGGGAGACAAGCGATTGCGGCTTACCGATAGGGGAGTACGATAAACATGCTATGGGTTACAGGGATTACGAAGACTTAGCTGAAGAAGTGATTCGCTCACAGGTCACCAAGATGAATCAGGCGTCGATAGGCGAACATCCCTCTTATATCCACGAATCCCCTCAACAGCACGTGACTGAACATGTTGGAGACGAATCAACATATTCGGCTTACATCATGAAGGAGAATACGCAAACCGACTGAAGGTCCCCTGATCCACCGTCTGTCAAGTTTGCCGGAGATTGAAGCTCTCAGCCCTAACGGTCCGAGAGCTTCCCGGTAAAGCATTCTTCTGATTTCAGATAGCTTCCCTTACGACCGACCAAGGTCAGGCGTAAGGGAAGCAGGCCGGTCGCGGCGGTGGGTGCGCCGACGTACTAAGGTACTTCAAGTGCCCACCAACAAAGAAGATCCGGTGAAATGGGCAGACCCGAAGAGCCAAAAAAACGAAGGAAAGAATAGTCTCTCAACTAACTCGGGAAGGTGACAGATTTCGACGGCCCCGTTCTGAGATAACCCGTTGCAGTGGTATCGATTATTGTTGGTGCTTCGTTTTTTTAGCGGTGGATTTGGGAGGTCCATGAACCAGGGACAACATTCGTAAAGAGATAAAAGGCCCTAACCGCACATACCCGCCAACGAAGGAGCCCTCTCTAAATGGAAAAGAAGGAAAGAGGCCGGGAATTAGGATGCGTATCAGACCTATTCATTTCGTCGGGTGAGGAGGAGGAAGTACCCGACGAAAAGCTATTGGCATTCAAAGGGACATAC
Organism: Desulfobacteria bacterium; assembly: GCA_030145395.1. Classification (GTDB taxonomy): domain Bacteria; phylum Desulfobacterota; class Desulfobacteria; order Desulfobacterales. The sequence goes on along the minus strand of JAQYVR010000185.1, from coordinate 27,607 downwards.
GCGGATCAAACAGAGGATGATTTCGAGGTCGAAGAAACGGTAAGCGTTCGGAAGAGAATTACATATCCAGCTTCCGAAAAGGCCCAGGAAAACATCAGGAGATGCCTCTATGAGCACCTCAAAGACGACTACACCATAAACCGCATCGAATTAGTAAAAAGTAGCGAAATCCTCAAACTTAGAAACATGAAGAGCAAAAAAGAGGAAATAGTCATTACTCTTAGTCCCGCTGAATCTCATTAAGAACCCATCCATTTCGTTAAAAGACAGAAAGGCTCAACCAGTCCACAGGACCAGCTTTTTCTAACGTTTGTCCGCTTGCCTCCCCCATATCTCGTATAGAATGACCGTCTTGCTGCGGGGGTCTTCAGTCCGCCCGGATGGCAGCGACTATTGCCAGCCGAACATTGTGCTCCGGTCGAGGCTCCGGTATTGGATGGCCTCTGAGATGTGGTGCGCAGCTATCTTTTCCGTCCCTTCCAGATCGGCAATGGTTCTTCCGATACGTAGGATGCGGTTATAGGCACGGGCCGAGAGTCCCAGTTTGTCGATAGCCGCTTCAAGGAGGCGGTGGGAATCCTGATCAACTGGACAATATTTTTTGATCTGGCGGTTGTTCATCTGGGCATTGCAGTGAATCTTGGTCCGTTTCAACCTATCAGACTGTATGGAACGGGCCCGCTTCATGTTCTTTTTGATATCGATGGAGGCTGTCGAGTCGTCTTGACTGGCAAGCTCCCTGTATGGAACAGCGGGCACCTCGACGTGAATGTCTATGCGATCCATAAGTGGACCGGATATCTTTGACCGATATCGATGAATCTTTGTGAAAGTGCACGTGCACTCATGATTAGGATCAGAAAAATACCCGCACGGGCAAGGATTCATAGCAGCCACCAGCATGATCGTTGCCGGATAGGTAATACTGGTAAGGGCCCGTGCAATGGTGACGTAGCCGTCTTCCATGGGCTGACGCAGTACCTCAAGCACGTGTTTCTTGAACTCCGCCAGTTCATCCAAGAAGAGCACCCCGTTGTGCGCTAAGCTCACCTCTCCAGGTCTTGGGACATGCCCTCCACCGATGAGGCCGGCGTCGGATATGGTATGGTGTGGAGAACGAAATGGCCGATGTGTGATCAGCGCCTGAGACTCCTTAAGCATACCCAGTACGCTGTAAATCTTGGTTGTTTCAATCGCCTCTTCAAAGGTGATAGGGGGCAAGATGGTTGCCAGGCGTTTTGCCAACATGGTCTTCCCTGCCCCTGGCGGGCCAATCATAATGAGGTTATGACCTCCTGCTGCTGCCACTTCCAAAGCCCGTTTAACATGCTCTTGGCCTTTCACGTCACAGAAGTCGATGTCATCCTCGCGTGCTTCCTGAAAAATTGTGTCGATATCGACAGACTCTGGATTTATGGTCCCCAAGCCATTCAGAAAATCCACCAGCTCGCCCAGGGTTGGAACGGGGAGAACTTCTATACCATCCACCACGGCCGCTTCACTGGCATTCTCTTTTGGAAGAATCATGCCCCGAAGGCCGGAATTCCTGGCCAATAAAGCTACTGGGAGCGAACCACGCACCGGCTTAATGCGTCCATCAAGAGAGAGTTCGCCCATAATCAAGTACTCAGTGAGCCTACCCTGGGGCAATACCCCTGTGGCCGCTAAGATGCCCAATGCTATGGGAAGGTCAAAACCGGTCCCCTCCTTCTTGATATCAGCGGGTGCCAGGTTAACCGTGATGCGATCGTCCGGGAACCTGTAGCCGGAATTGTTAATTGCAGATTTGACCCGGTCTTTGCTTTCCTTGACGGCAGCCTCTGGAAGACCAACGGTGGTGAAGGTTGGCAGACCTTGTCTAATGTCAACCTCTACCTCTACGGTGTAGGCATCGACCCCGAGGACCGCGCTGCTCAAAACCCTGGCAAGCAAAAACACCCTCCCTTCATAATACTTCGATTTTTCAGGGCTTAGCAAAGACCCCTCTTGAAGGCAAGCATTATGTGAATCAGCAGAAGGAATCCCACTGATCCACATAATTGTCAATTGTCATAAGAAAGTCCAGAAAAGACGGATTTTGTTGCAAAAAAGACACAACTTCCATATAAGGCGTGTGTCTTTCTACACATGACGGCTGGATGGCGTTGCGAAGCGCAATGCGGCTATTAAAAAAAGCGCGGCGGCCATCATTTTGTATTTGGCATTATAGTCAATAGGTTAGCGGTTACGCGCAGGGCACGTCGGCTGGTTTTTTCCGATGTGGTATGGCTATTGCTAAAGAAGTATCTTGTTGTCGCGAGAACGCCTTTACGGTGTCTTCTCCTAACGAAAACAACGAATTGATCAAGAACTAAAAGGATATTCCTCATGCATACCAATCAACGGACGCTAGCTCGAAGCGTCGAATGCTCCGGTATCGGACTGCACTCAGGCAAGGAAGTCAATGTGACTATCAAAGCTGCACCGGTCAACCATGGCATCAAATTCGTTCGTATGGATCTGCCCCACAAGCCGATTATCAGCGCCCATTTCCGAAATGTTGTCGATACAAGTCTCGCAACCACCCTTGGAGCAGATGGAGTGATTGTTTCCACCGTTGAGCACCTGATGGCCACTTTTGCCGGGCTCTCGATCGATAACGCCTTGGTGGAAATGGATGCGTATGAGGCCCCCATCATGGACGGCAGCGCCGAGGCCTTTACCTCCATGTTACAGGAAGCCGGAATCAAGACCCAGTCCGGGAAACGTTACATGTTTGTCGTAAAGAAACCGATTGAGATGGAAGATGACGGCAAGAAGGTCGGGCTTTACCCCTCGGACACCCTTAAGATTAGTTACACCATAGAGTTCGACCACCCGCTTGTAAAGTGTCAGTCATATAGCATTTCGCTGACTGACAGTCTTTTTGAAAAGGAGATCAGCCGAGCCAGAACCTTTGGATTCTTGAATGAGGTCAATTATCTGAAGCAAAACGGATTTGCCAGAGGTGGTTCCCTGGAAAACGCCGTGGTGCTGGACCAGGAAGGCATACTGAATGACGAAGGACTCCGGTACCAAGACGAGTTTGTCCGCCACAAGGTGCTCGACTGTATTGGTGACCTTTCCCTGCTTGGCATGCCTGTTCTCGGTCACATCGTGGCCCATAAATCCGGACACGCCCTTAACCATGCCCTCTTAAAAAGATTCATCGATCAAAAGGCCTGCTGGGAAACCGTGCATGCCCCGCTTGTCTCTCCTTGATTGAGATTCGGGATACTATACGGGATGTGAGATAGGATACGAGCAGACCGTAGACCCCAAATCGCACATCTCAAATCCCAAGTCGCACATCCTGCTAAATCCCTTGCAATTTTAGACATATTTGGTTATTTTGGGCCCCCATGCAGAAAAGGTTTTTCATATTGGTACTCTGTCTGTTTTTGCTGAATTCCAGCGTAGCCTGGGGGCAGGATGCCAGGATAACTGAAGTCATCGTCACCAACACCAGGGATGATCTCATATTGTACTTCAGGGTACAGGGCTGTTTCACCCAGGAACTGCAACAGGCGATCTTGAACGGTGTTCCCACCACCTTCACCTTCTTGGCTTCCCTCGACCGGGTTCGAAACTTTTGGAACGACAAAAATCTAGCCAGCTTTGAGATCCGCCACACTGTCAAGTATAATAACTTGAAGAACGAATTTGCGATTACACGCAGCGAACATAATAACAAAGCGGTTATTGTTGAAACCCTGTCTGAAGCCAAGAGGGTTATGGCAGAGGTTGAAAATGTCAGGATTTCTGAGCTTAAACTCCTTGAAAAGAATCGCCGTTACCAAGTCAGCGTAAAGGCAGAGCTTAGCAAGATCACTCTCCCGTTCTATCTGCATCACGTATTTAGGTTCTTCCTGTTTCTGTGGGATTTTGAAACTGACTGGCACACGACTGACTTCATATACTAAGACCTGACTCCCATGACACAAATATCAGAAGAAGAAGCCAGACGCCGCAAGCGTGAACGGATCATAATGTTGATCCTTGTCGTGATGGTCGGTCTCATTTCCTATGCAGAAACCAGGGTCGTCCGCTTTGGGGCAGGGCTGCCCATTTCCAACACAGTCGTCATGTTCATCCTCATCAACATCAACATGCTTGTGTTGCTGTTGTTGATATTCCTGGTCTTCAGAAATATTGTGAAGCTTCTCTATGACCGCAAACGAAAGGTCATGGGGGCGAAGCTGCGAACCAAGCTTGTGGTAGCCTTTGCCAGCCTTTCCTTGATTCCCACCATCCTGCTCTTCTTCTTTTCGGTCCAGTTCATAACCTCCAGCGTTGCGTTCTGGTTCAATGTGCCTGTGGAACACTCTCTTGAAAAATCTTTAGATGTCGGCAAATACGTCTACAAGCGTGCCACTGAGAATAATCGTTTTTATCTAGAACGCCTTGCCTATCAAATTGTACGCAGGGATTTGCTGTTTGGGGAGAATAGAAAGGCCCTATCCCGGTATATTCGAGTTGCCCAGAGAGCTTTTAACATAAACGCTATCGAGGTCTATTCTACCCGCTCAGAGCGACTGGCACTCGCCATAGATGCAGATATGGAAGGAACTCCATTTAGTGCCGTGTCGGCAGATGCAATACAGAAGGAATTCCACGAGGTCAACTTTACTACGCTGTCAGGCCATATCCCTTCGGGTGAAATCGTCAGAACCCTCGGATGTATTCCGTTTAATGCAGATCCGGATGAAGCTATTGGTGTAGTGGCTGTCACCACCCTTATCCCTCGCAGCCATTCACGGAACCTGGCTGCTATCTCCCGCGGTTTTGATCAATACCAACAGATGAAAATGGTGAAATGGCCCATCCAGATGAGCCACCTGATAACACTCTCCATTGTGGCCTTACTGATCATATTCTGTGCCACCTGGTTTGGATTCTACTTGGCAAAGACCTTAACGATTCCCATCCAGGAATTGGCCGAAGGAACAAGACGCGTGGCTGAAGGAGACCTGAACTTTACCATAGACAGGAGCACAGATGATGAGATGGGCACGCTGGTCAATTCCTTCAACAAGATGACCCGTGATCTGAGGGCTGGCAAGCAACAAATTGAGCTATCGGCCAGCCAACTCAGGGAACGAAATCTTGAGATCGAACAGAGGCGACTTTATACGGAGACGGTCTTGAGAAATGTCTCTACCGGTGTCATTTCACTCAATGCTTCGGGTTTCATTTCCACCATCAATAAGTCAGCAGAGAAGATGCTTGGACTCAAAGCCGAGCAGGTACTAAATAGAAGTTACAAAAAAGCTTTAGGTCCTGAACTGCTGGAATTAGCCGAAGGCTTGCTGGAAGACCTGGAAAACAGCCCTGAGAACTCGGTTGAAAGACCAGTCAGGGTCACCATTGATCAGGCGGCCCGCGTTTTCATGGTCCACGTCACAGCCCTAATAGACGACAAAGATCGTTACATGGGGCTGGTGGCTGTCTTTGACGACCTTACTGAAATCGAAAAAGCCCAAAGGATGGCAGCTTGGCGCGAGGTAGCTCGGCGTATTGCTCATGAGGTGAAAAATCCCCTCACGCCCATAAAGCTTTCTGCACAAAGACTCAGGCGAAGGTATGGGGATCAGATCGTAAGCGACGAGTCTGTTTTCATGGAGTGTACCCAGACGATAATCGATCAGGTGGATCAGATAGGAAACCTTGTCAACGAGTTTTCCGCCTTTGCCAGACTGCCTGCGGCGACCCCTGAGCCATGCCAGTTGCCCGAGATTGTGGAAGATGCCGTGGTGCTATACCGGGAAGCCCAGCCCAACATATTGTTTGAAATTCATTCACAGCGGGATATTCCACAGCTCAATTTAGACCGAGAACAGATGAAACGTGTCATGATCAACCTGATTGACAATGCCATCGGGGCCATGGACGGCACGGGATCTATTGGAGTGACATTGAGCTATGATACGATACTCAAGATTGTGCGATTAGAACTGAATGATACAGGAACGGGAATATCACCAGAAGACAAGATTAGGCTCTTTGAACCCTACTTTTCAACAAAGAAGACCGGCATGGGACTGGGACTCTCTATTGTTAGCACCATTGTTGAAGACCACAACGGATTCATCCGGGTCCAGGACAATAAGCCAAGAGGAACAAAGTTCATTATAGAATTGCCGGCATAGCGATTGACAATTGACCGGTGACGATTGATTATTGACCAGTGACAAATAACTGTTAAGGAGCAAAAACGTGTTTCCAACTATATTAGCTGTTGACGATGAGTCCACCATACTTCAGTCGCTGAGCGGCATACTTTCTGATGAAGGGTTCGAGGTTCTGACTGCCTCTAACGGATACGAGGCCTTGAAGATCATAGAAGCAGAATCCCCAGACCTTGTTCTTTTGGATATCTGGATGCCGGGCATCGACGGCATAGAAACACTTCAGGAAATCAAGAGAACCAACCCTTTTCTTCAGGTGATAATCATCTCCGGTCACGGTACCATTGAAACAGCTGTTAAGGCCACGAAACTGGGCGCTCATGATTTTATCGAAAAACCGCTTTCCATTGAAAAGGTTGTGGTAACGATCAACAATGCCCTGCACTTCAGGCAACTGGAGGAGGAGAATCGTTTCCTGCGCAAGAAGACCCTTGAAAAACATTCGATTACCGGAAACAGCTCTACGATCCTGGCTCTGAAAAAGCAAATTGCCGTGGCCGCACCCACTAATGCATGGATCTTGATCACTGGTGAGAACGGAACCGGAAAAGAACTCGTGGCCCGCACCGTTCACCAAATGAGCCATCGTGCAGACAAGCCGTTGATTGATGTTAACTGCGCGGCCATACCGGAAGAGCTGATAGAAAGCGAGCTCTTTGGCCACGAGAAGGGGGCGTTTACCGGGGCTACTACCAAAAAGAGAGGCAAATTCGAAATTGCCAATGGCGGTACGATATTCTTGGATGAGATAGGAGATATGAGCCTCAAGACGCAGGCCAAGATTCTTAGAATCCTGCAAGAGCAAAAATTTGAACGCGTCGGCGGTACCCGCACTCTCACGGTGGATGTACGAGTCATAGCAGCAAGCAATAAGGACCTGGAAGAAGAAATCGAGAAAGGAACGTTTCGAGATGACCTTTACTACCGGTTAAACGTCATCCCAATTGACGTTCCTCCGTTGCGGAACCGGACCGATGACATTCCATTGCTGGTAGAGACCTTTCTGAAAGGGTTTCATAAAGAGGGATGCGGCGATTTGAGGACCATGACGCCCGGGGCCATTAAGCATCTCGAAGAGTATCCCTGGCCGGGCAATGTTCGGGAGCTCAAGAACCTGGTGGAAAGAATGGCCATTATGACAGAATCAGAAGTTATCGACGCCGCCGATATCCCCCACTCATACAAGCGCAAAGACCCGGTAGTTCCCAATGAGGGGATGCTTGGAGCTGATTCACTGAAAGAAGCCAAGAAACAGTTTGAAATGGCTTACATCATGCGCAAGCTTTCCGAGAATGAAAACAACATTTCTCAAACCGCAGACTCCATTGGCATCGAGAGGAGCCATCTCCACAAGAAGATAAAGTCCTTCGGTCTTTAATCGTAAACAGGAAAAAAGTGACCCCTAATGACAAACATTGGAGTGTGAGTGAGAGTTACCGGTGGCATTTTGAGAGGGAAAAAGCTTGGCCCGTTGCGGGGACTGGCGATCAGGCCCACCACAGACTACCGAAGAGAATCAATCTTCAACATTCTTGCTGGGGGAGTGGAAGATGCAGTAGTCCTCGATCTGTTCGCCGGCACAGGCAGTCTCGGGATAGAGGCCCTCAGCCGAGGAGCTGCTACAGCCGTCTTTGTGGACAAGGATCCGCAAGCAATGAAAGTACTCACTCGAAACATTTGCTCTTGTTCCCTGGAAGCACAAAGCACCATATTGAAACGGGACGTACTGAGGGGATTGAGTTTCTTGAAGTCAATCGGCCTCGCCTTTGACTTGGTATTTATTGATCCTCCTTATGATAAGGGTTTTGTCGAAAGAACCATGCAACGTTTGGATCGTGCGCAATCGACATCAGATGAGGCCTCCATCATCATAGAGCACAGCGAACGAGAGACACTGCCGGAACAAGTGGCGAGTTTTATCCTGAGTGACCAGAGGCATCACGGGAAAACCCTTGTCTCCTTCTATAGGCCTGTGTTATGAGGCATGTTGCTGGGTGCCTGATCACCAGAGGACAAAATTAGACTCAAACAAGATGGGAGATGTTTGTGGGAAAGACAGCAGTATATCCGGGATCTTTCGATCCTGTAACCAATGGACATTGTGATGTTGTCCACCGCGGTCTTTCACTTTTCGACAAGGTCATTATTGCCGTGGCCGAAAACGGAACCAAGGATCCGCTGTTTTCTGTAGATGAGCGCCTGGAGATGCTGAGGGAAACCTTTAAAAAAGCGCCTGGCGCTGAGGTGGATAGCTTTGACGGGCTCTTGGTTGATTATGTTGCAGAGTGCCAGGCAGATGCCATTTTGAAGGGCCTTCGAGCGGTTTCTGATTTTGAATATGAATTTCAAATGGCCCTGATGAATCGCAAGCTCAACAAGAATATTCAAACTGTTTTTCTCATGACGGGGTTGCGGTGGATTTTTATTAGCTCCTCGATTATTAAGGAGGCCGCTCGTTTCGGAGGAGAGACCCGTGGGATGGTTCCCGACTTTGTTGCTGAAAAACTGCGGCAGAAATTCAGTAAACCCTGATTTGAGACTGCCTAGGACTTGTCATCGAGATGGACTTGTGGAGGCTCCAAATATTCTGTAGGGTCGTTGAGCTGAGAAGCTTTTCCAAGGCGGCTAAGGCAGTCTATCTGTCCCAACCCACCGTAAGCAGCCATATTAAAGACCTGGAAAATCATTTCGAATGTAAGCTCGTCGATAGACTGGGAAGAGAAGTCACTGCTACCAAGGCAGGCAGTCTCCTTTATGATTATGCAACAAAGATTATTGCCCTGAAGCAAGAAGCTGAAAATGCCCTTGCTGAATTTCAGGGCAAGATCAAAGGACATCTGACCATTGGCGGAAGCACGATACCGGCCGGTTATATCCTCCCCCCCCTACTGGGGAAATTCAAGGAAGACTATCCCGGGGTCGTGGTTACCCTTATACAAGGCGACACAAAAAGAATCATCAGAGATACACTTGAAGGAAATGTGGAGCTCGGGATTGTTGGCGCAAAGGCCCAAGAAGTTCAGCTCCTCCAGAAGAAAATCATAGATGACGAGATGTTTCTCATAGTTCCACGAGAGCACAGTTGGGCAAATAAAGACTATGTTGTGATGGATGAAGTTATCAGAGAACCGTTCATATTGCGTGAACCTGGCTCTGGCACTCGAAAGTCGATGGAGGAAGTGCTGGAGAAAGGTGGTCACAATCTTGGTGCCCTGAATGTCGTGGCCGAGATGGGGAGCACGGAAGCCATTCGCCAAGGGATAAAGGCAGGAGTGGGGGTTTCCATTCTCTCTGAACGCGCTGTGGGCGAAGAACTGGCCGCAGGAAGCCTTAAGAAGGTGAAGATCCACGGGCTATCATTTGAAAGAGCTTTTTATCTGACGGTTCACAAACATCGAACCCAATCTCCTTTGTGTCGAACCTTCATAGAGTTCCTGGATCAGGAATCGGAGATTGAGTAAAGCCGGCGCATTCCTCGTCCTGATGTTGTCGGGATTGCGGGAAGCTCTGGCAACTATTTGAAGCTCTCTGCAGCCCCGATAAGACGGGATCTCCGCTTTGCTACGACAAGCTGCGGGGAATGCGCTCGCTGTGGCTGTTCAAAGTAACCCATGACCCGCAAGCAAGATAGCTTATGACTAAAACTATTTCTCCAAATGCCTTGGTCGTTCTTAAACGGCGATACCTCAAGAAGGACCGAAGGGGACAATCCGCGGAGACGCCACAGGACTTGTTCAAAAGGGTGGCCCGCAGCGTTGCTGCAGCCGACGCCAAATTTGATCCAAAGGCCAACATTCGGAGAACCAAACAGGAATTCTACGAATTAATGGCAGAGTTGGTTTTTATTCCCAATTCCCCAACCCTGATGAATGCTGGGCGTCGGCTGGGACAGTTAGCTGCCTGTTTTGTTCTGCCGGTTGAGGACTCCATCGACAGTATCTTTGAGACACTGCGACATACGGCGATGATCCACAAGAGCGGCGGGGGAACCGGTTTCTCCTTCTCTCGCATACGTCCGGAAAATGACACTGTCCTATCAACACGCGGGATTTCGAGCGGTCCTATTTCTTTCATGACGGTGTTTGATGTTGCTACCGAAACCGTGAAGCAGGGAGGTGCCAGGCGGGGAGCCAACATGGGGATTCTACGAGTGGATCACCCGGATATCGAGGCATTCATTCAGAGCAAGATCAACCTACACAGACTTAACAACTTCAATATCTCTGTTGCCCTCACCTCTTCGTTTATGGATGCCCTGGCTGCTGACAAAGACTATGACCTTGTCAACCCGAGAACGGGCAAAGTCTCGAAGCCGACTTCCGCAAAAGCCATCTTTGACAAGATTGTTCGGGCATCATGGCAAAGCGGAGAACCAGGGATCATTTTCCTTGACCATATAAACCGAGGCAATCCAGTCCCACAACTTGGCGCAATCGAGGCTACAAATCCGTGCGGCGAACAACCGTTGCTTCCTTACGAATCGTGTAATCTTGGCTCGATCAATCTGTCTGAGATGGTAAGTGGCGGCAAATTGAACAAGACCAAACTCAGACACACAATTCAAAGCGCAGTTCACTTTCTTGACAATGTTATAGAGATCAATAAGTATCCACTGCGTCGTATCGAAGCCGTCAGCAAGGAGACGCGGAAAATCGGTCTGGGAGTCATGGGATTTGCCGATATGCTCATTAAGCTGGGCATAGCATACAATTCGAAAAGGGCAATAAAGCAGGCCGAACAGGTCATGAGCTTTATCTTGCGTGAGGCAAGAAAGGCTTCAAGCGAGCTAGCCAAGAAAAGGGGAAACTTCTCTGCCTACGAGGGGAGTATCTTCGACGCCCCCGAGACTCCTCATATGCGAAATGCAACCGTAACCACTGTTGCCCCCACGGGTACCATAAGCATTATTGCCGGATGTTCGAGTGGAATTGAACCCATCTTTGCAGTAGCGTACGAACGCAGGGTTCTAGATGGAGAAGCCTTGTTTGAGATGCATTCGTTATTTGAACAGATGGCAAGGCAAGATGGCTTGTACAGTAAGGAACTGGCTGAACAGATCGCTGAAACCGGTTCGATTCAGAATATCAAAGGAATTCCCAATAAGATAAAGCGCCTTTTTGTAACAGCTCACGATGTTGCACCAGAGTGGCACATCAGAATACAGGCAGCTTTTCAAAAGTACACCGACAATGCTGTATCCAAAACAGTCAACTTCCCTCATGATGCCATACCTGATGACATAGAGAAAGTGTACAGGCTCGCGCATGAAACTGAGTGCAAGGGTGTGACGATTTATCGTTACGGAAGCCGTGATCACCAGGTGCTCAATATAGGCCGGGAGCAAGTCCAACAGCCCACGGAAACTGAGACAAGGTTTGGCCAACCAGGGATTGTGCCGCGAGTGCGTCCTATTCGGACTAGTGGCTGCACAGAACGAATCAATACCGGTTGCGGCAAACTATACGTAACGATCAACGAAGACGAACGGGGTATATGTGAAGTTTTTGCCCAAATGGGAAAGACGGGAGGATGTGCCTCTTCCCAGATCGAAGCGGCGGGAAGACTCATTTCCCTGGCCCTGCGCAGCGGTGTCAAGGTGGAAGCCATCCTCAAGCAGATCAATGGCATTCGATGTCCAACGCCCATTTGGCAAAATGGAAAAATGGTACTCTCCTGCCCAGACGGTATCTCTCAGGTAATTAAGAATTACACACAGATCAGCACCACAGATATGCCTTCTCTGATGGGGGCCTGCCCTGACTGCGGAGGGGCGGTGGAGCACGAGGGGGGATGTCTGGTCTGTCGTTCCTGCGGGTTTTCGAGGTGCAGTTAAAGCATCAGAATCAAGAATGCTCCTAATGCCCCATGGCGGCGTTGCGCGCCGGCTCAAAATACTCACATACTGCCCGTGTATGCTGCGCTTTCTCGCTTGTCCCGCCATAGCTTTCCAAAGCGACGGCGGACCGCCCTGCGTTTGCTGAGAACTTTTATCTTATAAATAGATCCTAAGTCCCGCCGTAGGGCGGGGCCCTGAACCCTGACTCACCTTCTTGAGACGGGTTATAGCATCTCACACATCAACCGCTCAACAAAACATCGCCATCTCCATTCTTCTTCTCAGCCAAAAAGTTCAAAGAACAAACGACTAAAAACCCGACAACGATCAAGGCAAGAGCTATCATTAATTCGCTGTCCCATTGAGACGGCAAGATATTGGCCTGGGCCGTAGCAATTACATTTCCGTGGGCATCCTCCATGCTCTGCAAGGTCTTCTTCCAGGGCCAGATCTTCCTCAGTGAACCTAACATTAGACCGGTTAAGAGGGCTATTGTAATATCGTGGTATCTATTGAAAAGCCAACTGAGCAGGCGAACAAATGTGGCCAATCCTATGCCTGCTCCGGCAGCCACCAGCAAAAGTGTAAGAATATCTCTATTATTTACTGCTTCGAGGACATAATGATACTTTCCCAAGAGGACCAGGATAAACGCCCCGGATATTCCAGGCAGGATCATGGCACATATGGCAATTGCCCCGCTCATGAACAAGAACCACGCTGTATCCGGCGTCTTTGCCGGAACCATCCCCACGAGAAAATAGGTAAATAACGCCCCCAGTCCTATCCAGACAAAGATTAATGCGGTCCACTTACTAAGATGCTTGCTCACGGTAAACACTGAGGCAACGATCAGACCAAAGAAGAAAGACCAAATGAGTACGGGCTGGTTTTGAAGAAGCCAGGCCAGAATCCTGGCAAGCGTGAAGATGGCCGTAAGTATTCCAAGCCCTATTGCCAAAAGAAACTGCCACGACGCATGATCCAGAGCATTCTTTACTCTTAAGGAAAATAGCAGTCTCAAAAAGATGAGATCAAAAGACTTGATGGATTTGATTAGTTCCTCATAGATCCCAAGGATAAATGCCATGGTCCCACCCGACACCCCTGGGACTACATCAGCAGCACCCATGCAAAACCCCTTCATAGTCAATCCGATATAGGCCATGAAGGGGCGTTCAGAATTGATCGGACTATGCATCATAATGTGAATTCTCCGCCGTAAATATAAAGCCTCCCCGTCCTGAAGGGCGGGGGTTCTGCCCTTCGGCAGCACTTCGTGCGCGGGGGACGAACCGGTCGCATTGCAGGAAATAACTGCAATGATTGCAGCACCCAGGTGTAACTATGACATAACCGGAACTTAGCGGGAGGTATGCATGGATAGTGCCCATCCAGAAACTCGGGCCTACTCTGCCTTCCAGCCATGCTCACCAATGAGCTTTACGAACCGACATCCTCCCAAATCGGTCTTGTGGACGCCGTCTTCGTCTCTGCGGAACTTGAGGAGAGTTTGGGAGAACCTGTCACCAACAGGGATAACGAGACGGCCACCTGGCGCAAGCTGTTGCACAAGCTTTTCAGGCACCTCCGGTGCCCCGGCTGTGACGATGATCGCTTCAAATGGACTCTCATCGGGCCAGCCTATTGTCCCGTCGGAACATCTTGCAACGACATTGTGATATCCAAGCTCATCTAGGAGCTTGCGTGCCATGACAAATAGCTCCCTCACCCTTTCAATCGTATAGACTCGAAAAACCAACTCAGCCAGTATGGCTGTCTGGTAACCTGAGCCGGTACCGATCTCAAGGACACGATCATCCTTGTTCAATTCAAGGGCTTGAGTCATCTCTGCGACGATATAAGGCTGGGATATTGTCTGGCTCTCACCAATGGGGAGTGGAAAATCTCCATAGGCCTGGTCCTGCAGAGCTTCACCTACAAAAAGATGGCGGGGAACTTTACGCATCGCCTCAAGGACCCCATGGTCATGGATACCACGGGTCGCGATTTGTGTGTCAATCATCTTTTCCCGTATACGCTTAAACTTCACCATCACCCCCAGTGACACTGCCCTTGCTTTAGAAACCTTCGTATACAACCCTGCCTGGCTTGCGCTTCGGGGCAGGGGGTGACTCATCTGGATACCCCATGGGGATTACTGCGACAAGAGTCTTGTCACGAATACCCAAAAACTCGTTAATCTGGTCAGCCACGTGCAAAGGGCCTGTCATCCAACACGTACCCAGTCCCTCGGCATGGGCCGCCAGCAGAAGATTCTGTATGGCTGCAGCCACGGTCTGGACACTGGTTTCGGGCCTTTCCCTGGTCGGCTCATAGTAAGCAAAGACAAGAACCGAGGCGCCGCCGAGCCGGCGGAAGAATTTCTTTGCAGCTTCCACGACTGGAGGCTTTTCCGCAAAAACCTCTTTGAGGACCGGCTCGATATAGCCATAGCTCTTGCTTGCCAGCCCAACAAGGGCTTCTTTTTTCTCTCCTGTGACTACCAAGAAATACCAGTTTTGCAGATTCATGCCAGATGGGGCCCAGATTGCCATTTCAAGAATCCTGTCCAGGACTTCCTTGGGTACCGGATCCGGTTTGAACCTTCGAACGCTTCTTCGGTTCTTGATTGCTTCGTAAAGCTCCATGGGTCCATCCTCCCTGAAATGCACGAAATTTCTATCAGAATAGGTACTTGGAGTCAAGGGGCAGGGCGTTTCTGGTTTACGTGATATGATCGGTATGATATCGATAATATACCGTTTGAGATCTTGAAAATTCTAATTGGGAGTCTCCTTCCAATAGCAAATTCATTTCACGTTACTAATTCTGCTGTTTAGGCTTACCCGGGTTAGGAGGTTGACATGTCGCTTAAGGAGAATCTGAGAAAGAAAATCTTGATAGACAGTCTTGCAAAAACAGTATCACAGTCCATAGGCCCCTCAGGCGGGCCCCACAAGATCGATAAAGACAGCATGCGAAAGCTCATTTCGTTCACCTCCTTTGTGCTCGAAAAGAGGAGAGACCTCGAGCTCTATTTCAGAGGGCTTGAACCTGGCATGGGAGAGGTGCTGAGCCTTGATAATGAACTGCCCCTTTACGGAAAAACCAGTCTTGAGGATGTGACCGTGCGTAGGAGCCCCGAGCTGAAAGAGATGGTAAACATAAGAAACATCATAAAGATCCTGAATGTAAAAGACATCCTCCTCTGCAATGGAAGAGACGCGGTGCGATATATTCAGGATCGGGCCCTCGAACTCGTTGATCTGAGCTTCGATGAAAAGGACGTGGACGATTTGGCCCGAGAAGGGGTTGATGCCCTTGTCGGGGCAGATTCGGAAGGAGTAATGGAAATCCTTGAGCTCTTTGTAGAGCTTATAGGCTACAGCTCCGTTCCAGCCGCAGTACTGGTGAATGACTATGTGATGTACGGCTCTACCCAGGAGGCACCAGGAGGGAGTGAAGCATTTGGTCCTATCATCATGTATAACGACAGAACGAACATCCTCCGGCTTATCAAACAAACCATCTCTGTGGACGATCCCATTGCAAATGTGAAGATCCCGGGAGTAGCACTGGGTGAAATAGAGCCGGATGCAGCGGGGTACGAAGTCTTCGAGTTCTTGAAGGAGGCATCCCTAAAACTTGAGCGTCCTACACTTCACTGAAGCCAAGTTTTTCATAAAATGAGTGACTACAACCGAGAACAGTCAGAAGCGATTGCAACGGTAGAGCACCACCTCAAAACGCAGTCGCCTTCTGAACTGGCAAGGCTGAAAACAAGGATAAAAACCTATCTTCGGTTCAGGAAAGAGATAGATCAGTTCTCGCAACACCATTTTTCACAGATATGCACCCGCAAGTGTTATCAGGACGACTACAGTGCATGCTGTAATCGCGAAGGGATCACAACTTTTTTTGCTGACATAGTGATCAATGTTATGATGTCGTCGGACGACGAGATTAAGCGTCTGTTGCGAGTCGTCAGCATTCCAAACCACGGCCTCAAGTGTGTCTACCTGAGAAAAATGGGTTGCCTTTGGCGCATAAAGCCGATTGTGTGCGAGATGTTCCTGTGTGAACATGCAAGGAACAGTGTGTTTGACAACGAGCCGAATGCCCGGAAACAGTGGAAACGATTGAGGCGGAGAGAAAAAAGATACACCTGGCCGAACCGCCCGGTACTTTTTGATGACCTGGAGGCCTATTTCATCCGGGCAGGATATTCTTCCAATTTGATGTATTTTCATAACAGCCCTGGGCTCTTGAGGGTAAAAAGCCTGGCTATGAAAGAAGAGAACACAGTCCCTTAGAGCTTTTGATCAAAACTACTACAACACGAAAATGAACGAGAAAGAGCCAACTCCATGATCGCTTGCCATGAGTGTGATATGCTCCACCGTGTCAGGACGGTGCCAGATGGTAGTGTCGCCCAATGTATGCGGTGCGGTGCTGTCTTGTACCATCAAAAGAAAGACAGCCTTGATCGCACACTGGCCTTTACGATTGCTGGGCTTATTCTTTTTGTCATAGCCAATACGTATCCCTTCCTGGCCATAAAAAGCGAAGGACTAATGCAGCAGACCACCCTGATGACCGGGGTCAAGGAGCTGTATGCTCAGAGAATGGAGGCCCTGGCTCTGTTGGTATTATTTACGAGCATCTTGGCACCGGCGGTCCACCTCGTAGGGATGCTTTATGTGCTGCTACCGTTGAAATTCAATCGGCTGCCACGGATGCTGCCCAGGGTATTCCGCCTCGTGCAGGGCCTCCAACCGTGGGGCATGATGGAAGTCTTCATGCTGGGGATCCTGGTGTCCGTTGTCAAGTTGGCCAAAACGGCAACGGTTGTTCCCGGTATAGCACTCTACTCCTTTTTGGTTCTGATTTTCGTCATGGCCGCATCGGCGGCTTCCCTTGATCCGAAGCTCATCTGGAAGCGATGGGAGCAAAGCAAATGACACAGCCTGCACTTACCGCTCGCCAAGCTTTGCTAGTCAGTTGTCACAGCTGCCATCTGCTTTGCCGGACGCCATCGGCAAATGACAGCCATAAGGCACTTTGTCCCCGCTGCGGTGCATCCTTGCATCAACGCAAACCCAACAGGAAGGAAGCTCTAATAACTCTCGGCTTCAAATATCCAAGATGTTGGATAGCAATCGTACTCGGCCGTCTGCACATTTTGTGCCGCTCAAACACCTTCCGCTTGTGCGTGGAATGGCCATCTAATCTGTCTGATACATCCGCAATGCATATGAGCAAAACGAAAAATGCAAATAAAGGGATGGATGATGAAAAGCCTACTGTATGCTGTTTTGAGCTTGCTGATTTTGAGCCAGACAGTCATGGCGGATGATAAGAGTGCTGCCGAGGAAGCGTTAAAAAGCAAGCTTGAGGCTGTGCTCTTGGTCCTGCAAAAAGAAGAAGTTGAACATGAGGCAAAGAAAAAAGAAATCATCGAAATCGTTTCGCCAATCTTTGATTTTTCGCTAATGGCTAAGCTGATTTTGGGCAGAAAGTTCTGGCCTGGATTGGTCAAAGAGAAGAAAGAGAGATTTACGGAGCTTTTTGTCAAACGTTTGAAAGAGTCATATCTCGAAAACCTGACGCGTTATACAAAGGCGAGGATCGTCTATAATGCGCCTATTCAGGTCAAGAGAAAGATTTATATCCCGACCGAGCTGATCTCGAAAGACGACAAAATATCCATGCTATACAAGCTATATAAATCAAAACACAACTGGAAGATCTATGATATAGAGATCGAGGGTGTCAGCATTGTCATAAACTACCGGTCGCAAGTTAACCAGATCCTCAGTAGCGGCACTATTGATGACCTTCTGACAAAACTGGAAGGACCGGAAAATCAATGATCCGCCTCTTACCACCGACCTAAGCAATCAACATGACAAAACTTCATTCACTGGCCAGACATTTTTTCGACAAGGTCATCCTTGACCGGCCGGGACTCGTCATTATCTGTCTTCTTCTGGTGGTTGCTTTTCTCGGCTATAAGGCAAAGGACTTCAGGCTTGACGCATCAGCGGAAACGCTGGTTCTCCAGAATGACAAAGGCCTGCGTTACTCGCGCCTTATTGATTCCCGCTATGGACTACAAGATTATTTGTTGATGACCTATGCCTCCAAGGATGACTTGTTTTCAGATAAGGTGTTGGCAAACCTGACCCGACTGCGGGATGAATTAAAGCAGTTGGATAGGGTGTCATCTGTGGTTTCAATACTGGACGTCCCTCTGCTGGAAAGCCCGCCTGGCCCGGTCAAGGAACTGCTCAGCAATATCCAGACTCTCGAATCGCCAACGGTCGACAAGAAACTGGCTAGGATCGAGTTCAGTAACAGTCCCCTCTACCAAAACGTGCTCGTCAGCCCGGATCTTAAGACTACCGCACTCCAGATCAAATTCCCGATCGATGAGATCTATCAGGATTTACTAGCCCGTCGCAACCATTTTCGGGAGAAACAAGCCACTAACCGGCTGTCTGCGGCAGAGGTCGCTGAATTCAAAAAAGTCACCGCGCAATTTCAAAAACACCGGGACAAGATGAAAAAGGCCCGGCATCAAGACATTGCTGTAATTCGTTCGATTATGGACAACTACCGTCAGGATGCCGAACTTTTTCTGGGCGGTATTAGCATGATCGCAGACGATCTGATCACCTTTATCAAAAACGACCTGAAGACATTTGGCCTCGGGGTATTGTTCTTTCTAGTCGTCACCCTAGGTGTCATTTTTAGAAAACTGCGCTGGATCTTCTTGCCTATGCTCTGCTGTGCTTTTTCTGCAATTTCGATGATGGGGCTGGTGGGATTGTTTGGCTGGGAAATCACTATTATATCCTCTAACTTTATATCCTTGCAGCTTATCATCACCATGGCGATCACGATCCATCTGATCGTGCGGTACCGCGAACTCCATTTTAATAACCCTGAAGCTGAACAGCGAAAGCTTATCCTCGATGTCGTCTGTTTGATGCTGAGGCCCTGCCTATATGCCGCGCTTACTACTATCGCCGGGTTTGGTTCGCTGCTGCTATGCGACATCCGGCCAGTCATAACCTTTGGCTGGATGATGAGTGCGGGTATTACTGTCTCTTTGGCAGCGACATTCCTTCTCTTTCCCACCATGTTAATGCTGATGAGAAAAGGAACTCCAGAGGCCAGACAGAACTCACACTTTTCATTGACATCGTTTTTAGCCAGATTTACCGAAGCCCATGGTGTTATGATACTGGTAGTAAGTTGCATTACCCTTATTATTAGTGTCATCGGGATCTCAAGGCTGGTCGTTGAAAACAGCTTTATTGATTACTTTAAAGATAAGACCGAGATCTATCAAGGCATGATAGTTATTGATCAAAATCTGGGCGGCACTACCCCGCTGGATGTCATCATCGAATTAGATAAACCCGAAGCATTAGCACAGAAGCTGGCACCGGAAACCGATGCCCAAAATGACGATGAATTCGATGAATTCGATGAATTCGATGAAGCACGCTACGGTGATAAATACTGGTTTACTTCTAACAAGATGGCCCAGGTTGAGAAAATTCACGATTATCTTGACAGCCTCCCGGAAACCGGTAAGGTCCTGTCACTGGAAACAATAATGAAGATCGCTGAAAAGTTGAACAATGGTAAACCGTTAGACAATTTTGAACTGGCCCTGCTGTATAGCAAAATACCTAACAAGTTTAAAAGTACGGTGCTAAAACCTTATGTGTCCGTGGAGCATGATGAGGTCCGTTTCTCAATCCGAGTCAGGGATTCAGAGAAATCACTAAAGCGGGACAAGTTGCTGAAAAAGATCCAACATGACCTGATCAGCATCCTCGGTTTAGAGGAAGAGCATGTCCATTTAACCGGGATGCTAGTGTTATACAACAATATGCTCCAGAGCCTGTTCAGTTCACAGATCCTGACTCTGGGAGTAGTCATACTGGCGCTGAAAAGCATGTTTCTGATCCTGTTCAGGTCTTTGAAAATAGCGACGATCGCCATTTTCCCCAATCTGCTTTCCATTGGTGCAGTGCTTGGTGTCATGGGCTGGCTGAATATTCCCCTTGACATGATGACCATCACAATTGCGGCAATTAGTATAGGGATTGCTGTCGATGACACGATTCACTATATCCACAGATTCAAACAGGAGTTTAGAGTCGATCGGAATTATATTAATACGGTTTATCGCAGCCACGGGACTATAGGCCACGCCAATTACTATAAAACAGTGACGATCATCATCGGTTTTTCAATCTTGGTTCTGTCCAATTTCATTCCGAGTATATATTTCGGACTGTTGACAGGATTAGCAATGCTAATTGCCTTAATTGCCTCCCTGACGTTGCTGCCACAACTGCTAGTCATTTTTAAACCGTTTGGGCCCGAAGTCGGAGTGAATCAGTAGAGCTCTTAGCTCCGCGCAGCTCCCGCAATTGGCCTCCGCCCCGTAGGTTTCCGCACAGGAGGCAATGTTGGAATGGTGCTACCTTTAACACGACCTTGCTTCAGGCCAAGCGACTGTCACTTCATGATTACAAGAAATTATCTTTAGAATGGCCAAATCCGAGATAATGCCATATTATTGATGCCTTAGACTACCCCCAAAAGCTTATCATATGGTTTTCATATCTTGAACTACGGGGCTGCGTTCGGGTCAAACGACTGTGAATGCAAGATTACAAGAAAATATCCATAGTCTCGACTATTCTTAAGGTGTTGTGATATGATTTTCGTATCTTCAAACGGAACCTCCTGTTAGAGAACCTTAACGCACAGCTCACAATAACGGAAATCGCGGATGAGGTTCAATACTTTCAGTCTGCCGAGAGCCCAAGAGGTGCATCACGTGGTTTCGGATGTGTTGCATGAGTACATGGCCACGTGGCAAATCTAAATGATCGAACCATACCCATTTCCGTACGGAAAGGAACAACCCATGTCGAAATCTTTATATCTTAAACCGAACAACTTGGCAGAGACATTCTTGAATCTTGATGCAATACGTCAGCTAATCCGACAGGAGTTGGGGTGTGATTGCCCTGAGGAGGTATTTGACCAGATTGTGGTTGGCTATCCGTCCATATTCAGTAGCCCGAATATACCTTCATCCGTCCAGGTTCTTGTCGGCCATCGTCTGCTCGTATCCCTTGTACCTGTGCATGACTTGCAGGATGTGGCAGAGGACGGGAAGCAGTTCCTTATCGAAGGCAAGGACATTCGCGATGGAAACGGCCTGAATCGCTATCGACTGGTGCTCGTCGGCCATGTCAGCGAGGAGGTCCTTGGCGAATTGCAGAAGGAGGCAAGCGATATGGATGATCGAATGCATGTGCACCTCATCGAACCAGATAGGCTCATCTCATAGCAGATAAATTGTCAATCCTTTCAAGCAATAATAGCCCCCCAAAACATCGATCTACCGAGATCTCCCCCAAGAGTCTGACCCGGGACCTTATCCCAAAATACTGCCTTTTTTTTTAACAAATAAGGTTTTTACCCCATATCTTTTTCTCGCCTCTCTGGTATGAAAAAGTATGCATGGTTATTTGATAGAAAGCCTTGACTTCAGTGACCTGAAACAAAAGATAGTCGAGATCCTTAAGAGGAATGACAGGGGTGTTAACAAGGCAGTAGAAGCGTCGGACTGCCCAATTCTGGCATAGCCGCTTTTTGTGAGACAGTAGACTTCCAAAACCATTCTAAGCAAAGGAGGAAAATACAATGTACGACAAGAATGAATTGTGTGAAAAGATCAGAGGAATCTACCCTGACATCGGCCAGTGCGGCATCGATGTGGACGTTGAGTATGATGAGGCCAAGAAGGCATGGGTTGTGGATTTAAAGAAGGACGAACACGAACTCAAGACACATCTGGAACCAGACGAGGCCGATCAGTGCATGGAAGGCCAACAGTGTGTCTCCCTTGGTATCCAGGTTGCACAACTGAAGGCCAACATAGAGAGGATGCCGGACTAAGATCTTGGCGGGATTTTTTCGGGCCTCAGACGATTCGTTTGAAATCCTTTTCGACCTGGTGAAGGCTTCGCTGAACATACGTTGGTCGACCATGGGGACAATGGGAGGCATGTTCAAGACCATCCAACTGTTCCAATAGAGCTTTCATCTGTTCTTCAGCAAGCTTTTGATTGGCCCTTATAGCTCCGTGACAGGCCATGATGGATAAACATTCGTCAACGCCTCTATCCAGGCCTGAGGCAAGACCGATCTCAGCTGCCTTCTCTACAATCTCCATGACCAGCGGCTTGATGGGCCTGCCAGCCAGTAAGGCAGGAACAGCCTTTATCAGGTAGGTCTTCCCCCCGAAGGGTTCTATTTCCAAACCCATATCCTTCAGGTCTTTTAGAAGAGTCTCAAGGATTCCGGCTTCTCGATGAGTCAAATCGAGCGTCTCCGGCACCAGCAAGCCCTGCTTGATAACAGCCGAGCGCCTGTGGGCAGCCTTCAGGGATTCAAAAACGACGCGCTCATGGGCGGCATGCTGGTCAATCAGGACTAGACCATCTTTAGACTCGCAAACGATGTAGGTGTCGCGGAACTGGCCTATGAGCCGGAGAGAGGAAAAGGATTTCTTGGGCCACAAGTCCGGTGTGGTCTCGGGTTCGCGGATGGATGTCCGGAACGGAAGATCGGGTTTAGGCTCACTGACTACTCCGTGAGATGAAGGGATACTGTACGGCATCGGCCGGTGCATTGGTTTCATAGTGAGGGTTTGCCCCCATTTGGGCCGATCAAATCTCTTCAGGCTCTCTGATACAGCCTGTGCAACTACGTCATGGGCCTGTTTTGGGGCTTCAAAGCGAACCGAGTTCTTAGTGGGATGTACATTCACATCCACCTGATCATGGGGGAGGCTCACAAAGAGTATCACTAGAGGGAACTTCCCTTTCATTAGGTGTCCTGCGTAGGCTTCCATGACTGCATGGTTGAGCACTTTGTCCCTGACAAACCGTCCATTGACGTAAAGGTACAGTCCACGAGAGGTCGTCCGCGCGAAGTCCGGAGAGGCCACGAATCCGTGGACACCGAAATTGCCACCCTTGTGGTCCACTTCATACAAACGGCCCTCCAAATCTCTCCCCAGCACATCGACCACGCGGTGAAGGGGTTTTTGGGTGGCACTCCAGTTTCCAATGACTCTTCCGTTGTGCAAGGATTTGAAATGGATGGCGGGCCAGGCAAGAGCCGTGCGAGTCACTGTGTCGCTTATGTGGCCCATCTCGGTCTGCTCAGTCTTTAAGTACTTTCGTCTGGCGGGGGTGTTGAAAAACAAACGATTCACCGAAATCATGGTTCCTTTGGGAGCCCCGATTTCGGCAACTTCTTTGACTTTTCCGCCTGTTATCACGATGCGGGTCCCCGCCTCAGATGACTCTGCCCTGGTTACAATCTCCATCTCTGAAACGGAAGCTATACTAGGAAGGGCCTCACCCCTGAATCCAAGTGTGGCTATGGAGAAGAGGTCTTTCTCATCATAGATCTTGCTGGTCGCATAGCGCTCTATGGACAGGAGTGCATCGTCACGATCCATGCCGACACCGTTATCGGAAACCCTGATGAGGGCACGTCCGCCCTTCTTGATCTCCACCATAACTTTGGTGCTTTCGGCATCAATGGCATTCTCGATGAGCTCCTTTGCTACTGAGGCTGGACGCTCTACGACCTCTCCAGCAGCGATCTTGTTCGACAATATTTCAGGGAGGATTCTTAAACGTGACATCTTGCAGGTTCAAACCTCAGCTTCGAGCCTTTCGCTTCAGTCCTTCTCGGAAAAGAAGCGCATAAGAAACTCGGCATCTTTTGGCGTCAGGTCAAACTTCACGCACGCCTGCTCTATCGCCTTAGTCAAGCTTGCATTCGATTCATAACGAAGCTGGTCTGATATCCACTTCGTCGCTTTTCTCAGCTCTTCACCTTCGGGCTGAACGCTCATGTTATCCTGCCTTTCTCTCTCCGGGGATGTTTGTATGGCCACCCGTGTGGAGGTTCATTACCTTACACGAAGTGCTCAGAGGTTGGGGCTTTGGACATGGAAATCAGTTGCCTGTTCAAAATTGTACGCTACCTTAATTAGCTTTTCTTCATCAAAATGTTTACTCAAGAGCTGCAGTCCGATCGGAAGACCGTCCTTGCTGAACCCGCATGGCACGGAAATTCCGGCAACGCCTGCCAGACTGGACGGCAGTGTAAAAATGTCTGACAAATACATGGCAAGAGGATCATCTACTTTCTCCCCTAGCTTAAATGCAGGAGTAGGAGCAACGGGCGCAAGCAATACATCGCATGTTTCAAAGGCCTGATTGAAGTCCTGCATGATCAGGGTACGAACCTGGGAGGCCTTTCCATAGTAGGCATCGTAATATCCTGCCGACAGGGCATAGGTCCCGATGATGATACGCCGCTGGACCTCGGGCCCAAATCCTTTTGATCGGGTATCCCTGTACATCTGTATCAATTCATCGGCCTGCTTGTCTCGAAACCCGTATCTGACGCCATCATATCTGGCAAGGTTTGAGCTTGCCTCAGCGGGTGCAATCAAATAATAGACAGCAACAGCATATTCTGTATGGGGCAGAGACACAGACTTGCGGCTTGCCCCAAGGCCTTCAATAACCTCTATGGCAGCATGAACTGCTTTCGCCACATCCTCATCCAGTCCTTCGGCAAAATACTCTTTTGGTATACCGACCACAAGTCCTTCTAAGCCTGGCTGCAACGCCTTGGTATAGTCCGGGACTTCCCTGGGCACAGAGGTTGAGTCATTAGGATCATGGCCGCAGATCGCATTCATGAGGATCGCACTATCGGTCACGTCTTTTGTAATCGGCCCTATCTGATCCAGGGAGGAGGCAAATGCAACAAGACCAAAACGGGAAACCCGCCCGTAAGTCGGCTTCATGCCAACCACCCCACAGTGACAAGCCGGCTGCCTGATAGACCCCCCGGTGTCTGTCCCGATTGCTCCTATACACTCATCAGCAGCCACGGCTGCAGCCGAGCCTCCGCTGGAGCCTCCGGGAATTCGCGTCAGGTCCCACGGGTTCCGTGTCGGCATAAAGGCTGAGTGTTCTGTAGAGGAACCCATGGCGAACTCGTCCATATTGGCTTTACCTATAATGACGGCATGGGCCTCCTTGAATCTGCTAACGACTGAGCTACTGAAGCTTGGAATGAAGTTTTCCAATATCTTGGATCCACAGGTCGTCCTGATTCCCTCGGTGCACAGAACATCCTTAATGGCCAGAGGAATGCCTGTGAGTGGCCCCCCATTGCCCTGCCTGATTATCTCGTCTGCATTTGCAGCATCGGCCATGGCACTGTCCTTGACCAACGTGATATATGCCCCAACCCCATCTTCGACCTCTTCTATGCGATCAAAAACCGCAGCGGTGAGCTCTGCAGAAGAGATCTCGCCCTTCATCAGTAGTTCATGGGCTTCGTGTATGGTTAATCGACACAACTCCATATTAAACACCCGTCTTGTATTGAAGCAGTTACCCGATTACCTTTGGAACAACAAAACTGCCATCTTCGGCCTGGGGAGCATTTCCCAGGGCCTTTTCTGCAGGAATCGACTCTTTGACTTCATCTTCCCGAAATGCGTTATTCATGAAGATGGCATGAGAGGTAGAAGGTACGCCCTCGGTGTCAACACGATTCAGAGTATCCATGTAAGACAGGATGTCTCCTAGTTGCCTAGTATATAGCTCAATGGCCTCGTCATCAAGATTCAGCCGTGCTAATCTTGCGACATGGACAACCTCTTCTCTGGTAATCTTCATGACAATAAATACCCCCCAGTAGTTACTCTCTAATAATGATTACTTCAAATCTTTCCCGTTTAAGCCTCGCAGCTGTCCGACTCGCCTCGTTGGAATCCGAAAAATGGCCCACCCGTACCCTGTGATAGATCCTCTCTCCAGGCAGAGTTGCCACTACTTCATAGGCTTCATACCCTTTAGATTTAAGGTGGGCGACCATCTGCCTCGCCCTCTGGGCGTCATTTAACGATGCAACCTGGATGGTCAAAAGCCCCTGCTCTTCGACCTTCTTCGGCTCTGGGACTTTTGGAGGCTTCGCGTCGGGTCTTACCTTCGGTTTATTCACTTCCGCAAGCTTTAGCGGAATCTTGTCCTTCTTATCTGTTTTGTCTGCTCCAGTTGTGTCTGGAGATGTTACGCCTACTCTTGCAGTCGGCTCATGCTTTTTGGCAAACTTTAGCCGGACCTCTTCCTTCTTATCAGTGAGGATCTCGTAGAAACCAAGCTCGGGATCCATGGAAAGTTTATCTCTTTCAATCGTGGAAATTGCCTGGTCTGTTCTTAACGCCTTTTGTTTCAGGGCTATCAGCTCTTCCTTGAGCTTCTTCACATCAAAACGAACCGGAGAAAGACCGCGCCCCACGAAGATACCCAGGGTAAACATCCAAACCATTGCAACAAAGGTCACCCCCAACCAACAAAAAAGCTTCTTACGCGTGAGCTTAATGGTAAACTGAGATTCCTTGGACGAAGTTTTCTTTTTAGACTTCGAAGCCTTCTTGCTCATGCCTAGCTCAGCCTTCCTACATGACCTCTGGTGCCGACACGCCCATTAACGCCAGCCCATTCCTTATGATGATCCGGATAGCACAAACCAGGTATAGCCTTGCCGCCGAGAGTTTCGCATCATCACTTACCACCTTGTGTTTGTTGCGGTCGTGATAGTACGCGTGAAATGCTCCAGCCAGATCCTTCAGGTAAAATGGTATCCGATGAGGCTCCATCAACAAAGCGCTTTGACTTACAACGTCTGGATATCGTGCCATCAACTTGATGAGCTCAATCTCTTCCGGAAGATTAATGTGTACAGGAAATTCTTCGTCCCAAGAAATATGAGTGTAACCCCGTTCTTCAGCTTTCTTGAGGATGTTGGAAATCCTCGCATGCACGTACTGGACATAGTAGACCGGATTTTCATTGGACTCCTTCTTGGCCAGCTCCAGGTCAAAGTCGAGCGGGCTTTCATAATGACGCAGCAAGAATAAGAAACGTGCCGCATCGCGCCCTACCTCATTTATTACCTCCCTAAGGGTAACGAATTCGCCCGCCCGTGTTGACATGGTCACAGGCCTGCCGTCTCGAAGGAGGTTCACAAGCTGCACCAGAAGGACCTGAAACCGGTCCTCATCGTACCCGAGGGCCTGGATTGAGGCTGCAACGCGAGGAATATAGCCATGGTGATCTGCGCCCCAGATATCCAAAATGCGGTCGAACCCCCGCTCCAACTTGTCCTTATGGTAGGCAATGTCTGATGCAAAGTAGGTCGTCAATCCATTGGCGCGAACCACGACCCGGTCCTTTTCATCACCAAAGTCTTTGGTCCTGAACCATAGCGCCCCTTCATGTTCATAGACATTTCCCTGGCCTTTACAATCCTGAATCACGCCCTCGACAGCTCCGGAATCGTACAGGGACTGCTCGCTGAACCAGTTGTCAAAGGAAACACCAAAGGCGACCAGGTCCTCCTGAATCCCTGTGAGGAT
>JAQYVR010000168.1 GCA_030145395.1 Desulfobacteria bacterium | reverse complement strand
TAGAGAACCTCTTCGGTTGTTAACGGCGGCAAAGAGAAGGAGTTATTCATGTGTGTTGCGCCAAATGGAATAAAGGCTTCTTCATGCTCACCAGTAACTGAATTCAATATCTCAAATTCATTGCCAAAGTTCCGCAGTCCCGTGTTAACCAGGGGATCTCCGTGCCGCTGGTTATAATCCGGACCATGCTCATTACTGATCACATTGCCAAGTGGATCGAGCTCAACAATAATGTTCTCGAGGTCTTCATCGTGTAGCTTGCCGTCTGGGGACATTTCTCCGGTTTCCGGGTGGGCTTTGTCAACCAAGTATCCGGATTCGTATACTGTGGCACCATCCCCATCCATTACTATTACTTCAACCCAGCACTGCCGCTCCTGTGAAAAGCCTGAGGGGAGGTTGTGACCCGTGCCTACATTGGAGATATCAACACTGATCCGCAGCTCTTCCCCTCCTACGACTGTAGTCGGACCACGAAGATTTATGGTGGCTGCAGATTGGAGTAAGGCTTCCCTACGCTGCATTTGCCCAATCGGGTTGCCGAAAGCATCAGCACCGGGAACATCCTGGCCGGGAAACCCCTCCGCCGGAGAAGTAAGGGCGATATCGACACCGGTGAAATAGTGCGTCGAAACTTCACGTTCGCTAACTAATCCAGGACGAGGATATACGGTGGTTTCTGCTTCGTAATAGGTGCCAGCGGGGAAAGGAGGTCCGGCATCCATGTGACAATCCTGACAGGACACAACCTGACCTGTGGGATTGTTTGTTGAATTCCATCCACTTGCCTGCCATTCGGAAAAAAGGTCCTCCAACCGCTGAAAAGGTTCTCCGGTAACATCGTCTGGATTGAGCGGTCGAACATCGTGACAGGTGCCGCAGAATTCCGAACTGCGCAAATATGGGTCCGGAGTTGATGAATGAAATGGATTTGGTCCCGGATTGTTAATTGGTCCAAAGGTCTCGTCCGTGTTGAGAATAAGGGCATTGTTGGCGATGCCGTCGCCAAGAAGACTTGCTGCAAAATCAGCTGCCTCTACAGAGTGACAGACATCGCAAGAGATACCCCGAAGTCCGATCGGGCCCATAAAGTCCCTTGAAGGCTGGCCGTTCATGTCGTCAAAGTTTGGGAATTCATTTTTCTCAACACTCGCCATGCTGTGGCATTTCTGGCAGAACAGCTGTTTTTCCACGACCGGGGAATCAACCGCAAGACCTCCGTCGGTGATAGTGTTACCCAAAGCTTCCAGGGCATTAAACACGGGGCTGACGGAAGCATAGGCCATCATATTGCCCTGCCATTCAGCATATTGCCTCGGGTGGCAGATGCGGCAGGTGGTAGGGTCTGTAATAAGATCTTCGGCAATCGTGGGAAGTGGGCCGGGATCTTCTAGAAAGGCAGCGAGGTCATTGGCATCACTGACTGTGGTTGTGATCCCGCTGTGCACTTCTTCTTCCATTATAGCGGTCTGGATATCACAGTTGCCCTTTCCCTCAATATTGACTCCAACGACCCCACCAGAACCATCGACATCGTGGCACAGCATGCACAGATTTTCTGCATATAGCCTGGCGCCATTCTCTGCTGACGCAACCCCGCTGGGAAGTTCGTGATTGAGTGCATCTATTATGGAGGAAGCTTGTTCGATGAGAGGATTGATAACTGAGGTTGACACCTTTTGCTTGCTCAACAACTTCTCGAGTTTCATGATATATTTATCCGTCTTGCTGACGGCGCTCTCAATAAAGTTTAAGGCCTTGCATTCGTATTGTTCCAAATTATGCCCATTCACTTTTTCAATGTCTGAGATGGCCTCCTCGAGGGCATCAATGGCGCTATCTGAATACTTTTCTGGAATCTGCTCCTTCGTTTCGGTGCAAAGATCGTCGAGGCTATCAGCGATATCCGTAAGGTGGCCAGCGTTCACAGGTATTGCGGAAAGAACCAGTAACAGCCCGGCTAGTACAGAAACCATGGTGATTTGACCTCTCCATCCTCTCTCGCAGTCCTGGACAATGCGGCAAGATTTTATGGACTTAGTTTTCATTTCCTTAGACATAACAGATTTCCTCCTCTTGCAACTCTACATAGTTTGAGGTTTCAACAAAGTTCTTCTCCAGAACGCTGTTGTCGCCATGATCCTCTGTCCGTGCGAATCCACTGATCAGGCTAAGTGTGTCACCAAAACCTTGTTGCCTCAATTCGACGACCGTCAATGCCATCTTTGATCCACCATGTACCAATTTCCCGTGCCATAGGTCCTCCTACAGTTAAAATGAATTCTTTTGATAACCAGCGACCAACAAAAAAAGCCGAGCCCACCGTAAGGATCTATATCCTTCTGCAGCTCGACCATCTTCTTATTGAAAACCCGTGATTTTCCGTCCCTACCTTGCTGTAGATTTGGCTTTTCCCTCACCCTTAAATCTTGATAAACAGTATCAACCCTATCTCTGCTGTAAAGTATAAGGCCAGAAAAGTGGGGTATTCCTACTATAAAAGTAGGGATACCCCCCCCATAAATCACTTTGAAAAATGGCCGCCCTGAAAGATCTTGGATGGCTACGTTTTTAGACTTCAAGGTATCTAAACTATTTATCCTCACATTATCAGAAGGCAATCTACTTGGCTGAAATGCAAAATTCTTACTGACCCTGATATTTAAGAATTGAATTGACGGAGAAGTGATTAGAGATTGATGAGGAGGCCGAATTACTATAATTCCTCCTACATTGATTTACCGGTAGGTGTCAAGATAGTTGTCGCTTCATTTGATCATGCCACCTTGTTGAGGCCCTCTTCGGAGGGTCTTTTTGGTGCCGGGTTGAGAACAACAACTTCAATCGGCTCCCAGTTTCTAGTCTGTCGTGTCCAGCGGCCGGGGTTCTTCTGTCGGGCCAACTCGTAAACTCCCTTGCGTTTTTCCAGAATGGCTTTTTCCTGTCCGTAGTGCCGTTCATCCGGGGTCACGAAGCGGATCTCGCTGTGCCGATGTTCGGAGTTGTACCATTGAACGAACCAATCAACCCATTGCTGCGCCTGTTGTATGGACGCAAAAGGGTGTGATGGGTATTCCGGACGGTACTTCAAAGTGCGGAACAATGACTCCGAGAACGGATTGTCGTTGCTGACACTGGGGCGACTGAAGGAAGGCATCACGCCCAACTGTTGAAGTGTTGCCAACATCGTCGATCCCTTCATTGGACTACCGTTGTCAGAATGCAGGATCAGTCCTTCGGGATCGGTATTGTGATGACAAATCGCATCCATGATTAGCAAAGCGCTGTTCTGGTCTCTCTCCACGGAGAAGACCGTTCCCGCCATGATTTTGCGGCTCCAGACATCGAGGATCATGTACAGATAGAAGAACTGCCCCCTGACCGTCGACCGGAGATAGGTAATATCCCAGGACCAAACCTGGCAGGGGCCTGTGGCCTTTTTCTCTTTCGGGCGGCGATGTTTGACCGGTCGACAGCTCTCCCGGTGTGCCAATTGACCTTCGGTTTGTAAGATTCGATAGAAGGTCGATTCCGAAGCGACATACCGTCCCTCATCAGCCAAGCGGGGGACGATCTGTCGAGGTGACAGGTCTCGATACTCTGAGGACTTGGATACCGATAGGACCTGCTGCCGTTCGTAAGGAGACAGCTTGTTCGCTGGTGCGGTCTTTGGCCCATTGCGTCGGTCGTAGCCGCCATCCTGACTACGCCATCGCTGTACCGTTCTGGCCGTTAACCCGAGCATCCGTGCGGCAGGGTCGAGTCTGGCTCCCCGGTGCAACGCTTGTTCGACGAGGGCAAGCACCTTCTGCCTGGCTATGGGGTCGTGTCGTCGTCCTCGTCCCCCCAAATGTCCTGGGCTTTTTTTTTGAGAACCAGCAGGGCCGCTGCCTCAGCCAATGCCCTGTCTTTACGAAGGAGTTCTTTCTCCAACCCCTGGATGCGTTTTCTGATGGTGCGCGTGGTTGGGGCTGGCTCAAGCCCAACCAGCATCTGGTCGTGCCATTGTTGCAAATGGGCTTCATGCAGACCCCGACTGCGCAAGAAGGGACCCAGGTCTTCTTCGGAAAGTGAAGCCGCTTCCA
>JAQYVR010000146.1 GCA_030145395.1 Desulfobacteria bacterium | reverse complement strand
GCAGGTTTATTCCTTACTCTTCTGCCGCTTCTGCCTCTGCTGGCTCTTCTTTTGGATTGGGCGGCAGCTCTTTTTCCACCGGCAGACCAACTTCTACCATGCGCTCTCTGAAATCGTCTTCATAAGCTTCGTATGTGTGATGTTTGATATCCGGATTCCAGGGGTTGATGTGCCGAACAATGCGGCTATTGTTAGCAAGGTTCCGCGTGGGACTAAGAAAGACACCGCCCAGGTGCATAAGCTTACTGAAAGGAAAGTACATAAAGAGCACGCTGACCAGGAATACATGGATGTAGAAAAGCACGCTGATCCCTTCGGGGATCGTGGGCTGTAAGGTGATCAGTCCCATGGTCAGTTCCTTGA
Organism: Desulfobacteria bacterium; assembly: GCA_030145395.1. GTDB lineage: Bacteria > Desulfobacterota > Desulfobacteria > Desulfobacterales. The sequence goes on along the minus strand of JAQYVR010000146.1, from coordinate 1,865 downwards.
TGCCGACGACGTCTACCTTGAACACATAGCGCATCAGGATGCCCGTCTTGGCGATGGCCAGGATCAAAAACAGCGGAAAGTAGTCGGCGGGCAGAGATATATATCGTATTTTCGGGTCAAGGAGTCTTCTCAACAGGAGAAACGTTAAGGCGGCCCCGAGCAAGAGCCCGCTTTGATACACAACGGGAAGATAGAACTGAAAGAAACCATCTACCTTTTCAATGATTGGTACGAAGAAGGGCATGGGGTCGGTGAAGAACCTGAGGTGCCTGAGTATGATGACCAGGAAGGTATAATGAAACACGATGGCTGCCAGCCACAACCACTTAGCTGGTTTGTACCTGATACCTCCCCCGCCGCCGTATTCCATCCTTGTGTTTCTGAACAAGGAACGGAAACAGAGGACCTCCAGGAGCATTCTGCCGATAACGCCGCAATTGTTAACCGGGTTGTCCAGTTTTTCGGCATAACCATACTTAATCCAAGGCAGGGACTTTTGCTGTGCACACGTGGACGGGATACGGAAGGGGACAGGCGATTTTCCCCATTGCACCACCTTATAGATCACGCCTACAAAGAACACGATCACAGCAGAATATGGAATAACGACCCCAAAAAGCCACTCAAAAGCCGCTCGGGGTACTCCAAACGCATGGGGTGCTGCCCACACTCCAAATAAGGCAATGGCTACAAGTCCCCCAACTACCCCGGAAGAAATAACGAGACTCAATATGGCGTTCATTTAGTCTTCCTCGCTTCCTCTTAGGTTATCCGTTATTATTTACTTTGTCCTCTTTGAGATCCCCGTCTATCTCCGGGATCTCGTAGACCAGACCTGCCATTTTCAGTAACCTGGACGATTCATTCCTGACTTCGTTGACCCTGATCTCAAAGATCTTCTGCCGACACTGGTTGTATATGTCAAAGCAAAGCAGGGCCAAGCCGTCTATCTTAGATTCAAATGCAATCAGCTCTTCAGAAATTTCCCCCTGTCGGATTTCGCTTTCGAGTACATCTCTGAGGACACCTTTTAGTCCAAAAACGAAACTGATCGCCTGGGAGGGAGCAAAATCCTGAATAGCCCGCACTCGAATGATATTGTCGAGAAAAAGCAGAATCTCGTCGGATTCCGATTCTTTCAGGAGTTCGTCATATATCGACTCTATCCCTTCAGAGATAGTGCATCCCACTGGGTTGGCAATGTCATCTTTTTGATGGCGAAGAAAATTCTGGCTCTGTTCAGGATAGGTGGACAGTAGAACACTGCACCACTTCTTTATGATGTCAGACCTTTTTTCCTGGAGAAGATTTTTTAGATCCATAGAGGTGTGGTCCTTGCGGTTCCGGAAGGAACCAGCCATGGTTCATAAGTCCCACGGGACATATACAAAATTGCCTTATTTGTCAAGATAAAAAACAGTTTAGGGAAGACAAAAAGCGGCAAACTTGCCCGGAAGAAGTCTCTATATTTCCCTGTTGACCCTAACGTTGCAAAAGCCGAGGATGCCGCAGATCCAAGGCGTGGAGGGTGATGCTGTAGTCATTTACCGCGAACCCTCAACAACGAAGGAGATGCGGTATCATCGGCTCTTCCCAACGGGTAAACAACGTGGCTATTTTTCTCTCTTTCTGGATGTCACTCCCGGTTAATTCGTGATTCACCGAGAATACAGTTCACAACTGCTTGATATTACATTGGGGTTGGCGTTCTATGCCATGTTGTTTATGCAACATTGGGGTTGACCCAGGTCGGAGCAGGCCAACACGTGCTCAAGCCCGGACTGGTCTGAGTGTTCATTACGCCTTTTTAAAATAACCAGCAATATCACACCATTATCAAACTTGACCGGCTCGCTCCATCTGAG
>JAQYVR010000122.1 GCA_030145395.1 Desulfobacteria bacterium | reverse complement strand
GACGACCAGAACGACGGCCTGCCCGGAGGCATTCTGTGAATGGGCTGTGCTGAGTATTGCCTGGTGCGTGTTTCCCTTCGGGTCTTTCACGATCATGTCTTATCCCTCCTGCCCCCGGCCGAGCGGACCCGACCGGGGGTGCTTGATCATATCGGCGAACCCTTCTCCTCGATTGTCTTTACGGCTTCCTCGTTATACCCGAGGATGACGCCGAAGTCGCATCTCACGTCTTTTTTCTTGGTGGGTATCGTGAATCCCAACCTCTCGGCCAACCTCACAAGTACTAGCCATGTTCCAAAGCGGAGGTGGCCCAGGTCCTCTTGTGCGGCCTCGAAGTTCTCCTCCGCTCTTTCGAAAAGATACTGAGTATTCTCGATCTGTTCCCCTACCCATCGTAGAACCGCTCCTTGATCTTCACTCAACTCATAGTTCTGTTGGCACCCCACAACCAGACAGCCAACAATGTCGAGCAATGTCTCTTTGAACTCTTCTCCCTCAAGCAGCTTGAGGCTTTCCACGCCTTCATGCAGAGGCTTGAATACATCGGCCGCGCTCTGCGCTTTCGTCAGTCCGTCTTTTTCGCCCCTGCCTTTGCCTTCGTCTGTGGTTTCTTCTTGGTCATGATTGGCCCCCTTTCCTGGCTTGCCGTGTCTTGAGCCTCACTACATCCCGTAGTCTGAATGAGTAGAAGCGGCCTCGCCCCTCTCCCCGGAGTCTCTTGAGAGACTTCCGCTTCTTGGGGTTGGCGATTACCTGCCCGTTCTCCAGTTCCACAAATTCGAGTGTCATGGTGGGTTCCTCCGAACGAAAAAATGCCGAGCGTTGTCTAGGAGCCACAAGACTCCCCCCAAACCTCGCGGTTTTGGGACACTCGGCAAGCACAGAACGGATTTCGGGCATAGAAAAACCAGCATTTCGGCCTGGTTCCCGCTTGTGGATGTTTAGACAACCCCAATATCTCGATATACGGGTGCCAAGTCAAGGAAAATCATGCTGCGCCTCCTCCTTGCCGAGCATGGCACGGTCTGAAGATATTCAGATGATATATGCAAGAAGATCAGATTGTTCTGGATTGTCCGTATGAGCAACCTTTGATACAACGGGATCACAGGCTGGGAATGTAGATAACTGCGTGTTGTATTCATTCCAAAGGTGGCGCATAAAGATAAGGCTACCCAACTCGAATGAGCTTCCCGGGGACCTAGAAAGAAAGAAGGGGGAGATACTGAAGGCCCTGGAGTTGCTGATTAACAAACTCCATTCGTTCTATGGGGCTCCGGAAGGGCACTACGAGACGGTGGAAAGCACAACAATGTCGTCTTGAGGTTTGCCTTCCATGGGCCTTAGCGAGAAACAGGGGGCCCATAAAGAGTGCACGTCCTTCGCTCTTTGAAAACCGAATATGACCTGGGGTGCGATATCGGCTGGCACCCCAGCCCCTGCCGGACATGCTGGATCCGGCAGGGGAAGCCGGGTGTCACATCTCACATGATATGTTAAACGGTGGTGAAGCTCTGCCGAGGTTGGCTAATGGCAGCTGGTGAGCCTGTAAACCTGTCCCTTTGGACTGACACTATGTGCGGGTTATCTACAATTCTCAAAACTGCCCTTCTGTTGAAGATATGTGCGGTCTATGTTCAATTCTGAGAGGCGGCCTGCGTTCCGCCTATATAAGAGAAATAGCAAATCCGTCCTTGGCGATTCAGGAGGACAATTGCATAGTAACATCTTCAAAGCGTTGAAGGCTGCCTCGCATTGCAATGTTTGGAAGCGCAATCTTGAGGTTTTCAGCGACCCATTTCTTGCGGATACTTGATAGAGATAGGCAATCCCTTTTCTCTGTTCGTGGCTGTCGAAATATGAAGAAAGCCCGACCTTATCAGGTATCCCCCATAGGTTTTTAGGCGCCTTCGGCCTGTTTTTCGAGTTCATCCAGTTTGTCCGGCTCAGAAACAGCAATGTCTACAAGGGCTTTTGGAATGCTGCTCTGGTCGCACATTATCCTGATCTCCTTCTCCTGGTCAGAGAAGTCCAGTATCTCGCGGATACCCTCAATATACTCAAGCATCTGGTCCGGTGGTATCTCCTCCAGATGCGGTCCTTCCGCTTCTGCCTTTTCCCGTGCGGCTTCCTCCTCTTCTTTACGCCTCTTTTCCTCCAGTTCAGCCCCCATTTCCTTTTTAACACTGTCCAGGACAGCATTGTCATAGTTGCCGATTTCCAATATCACGTCCTCTGAAACATTACTGTTGATCAGTTTCTTTACCTGCTCCTCTGGTGATTTGTCAGCCATACCCTCTATGAGTTCCCTGACACGCGCGATTTCAGCCTGCTCCGCCTCCATTATTGCGTTGACTTCCTTGTATTCATCCTCTGAAATTTCAAGTGACTCGAGGATAACCTCCTTGTCTACCGCCTGCTCAATCATGAAACGAACACCCTTTTGCCCACCCAGCTCTTTAGATTTGGCGATTTGCAGATCCAGCTTGATTTCTTCAATAATAGCCTGCACATCGGGCCTGTACTTTGATTCCTTCAACCTCGGCCACTTCTCACCCAGTTTAAATGTCAGTTTCATCATGGCCTGGTAGGTATCCGTGACATCTTCAAGCTTGAGTGCTGACAGGGATTCGTTAAATTCCTTCATAAGGATGCTGCGTTTTTCAAGCCTCTCTTCTACAGCCCATCTAAGATGAAGCCATTGACCGCCGCCTTTAAGTTCGAGTTCAGCAGCGATTTTCTGTATCACGCTTTCCTGTTCTGCTTCATTGAGACCCTGTTTAGTATGCTCCAATATCTTGTCTTCGATCTCTAACCAGAGTGGTCTTTGTCCTTGTGTAACCATTTTTGAATCTCCTATATGTATTTAGCGGCAAATGGAATTTTCAAACGGCGGATTGTAATTCTCAATGATCGATAGGAAGCTTGTTTCGGGCAGGAACAGAATACAGCAGAAGGGAATTGTGTGTCAAAAAGAAAAATATCCCGTATCTTGTGGCCGGCTGCGTGAGGGAGAGAATGAGGAAAAGCCAATGACCAGGGAGTTGGGGTCCGATCAGGGGTGGGGCCGAAGGAAAAGCCTGAAAGAGAGATTTCGGGCAAACGCGTACGCCAAGAGGAAGCCTGATCAAAGCCGCCTCAGAGCAGATCAGCAATCCCAATTCACGAGTGGGATCTGCGAGAAGTCCTCTTCCTCAAGGGCAGGCAACTGGGAGGAGAACGCATCGGAGGAAAAGAGAGGATCCGAAAGAGAATGCGCCCTCGGCTCGGCTCTGGCTTGAGAACCCTGAGGCCGAGGTGTCGGCCAAAATTTTATGTTTCAAATGCTCGTCCCTCTCTTTTGGCGTTCAATATTTTCGCCAGAAAGTTGAAGATCCTTCTTCTTCCATGTTTGGAGATCACACATTGAGCTGGAGAGGAGACTCTGGAACTCAAGATCGCTTGCTGTTACTTGGGCAAATCATACGCTCAGTTGAAATTTCAGATTGTTGGTCATCACCTTGAGGCAAGCGCTTTTCAACCTATCATGTAGATATGCCGAATTTCCAGCCTGTCCGATGAAATTCCATATTAGACGCAGAACTATTCATTGCAGGTCCGACGCCTTCTTGCGTCAAATGTTGCTCAAAATGGACACCAGGCTGCCCGTCCATCTCATTACACATCTCTTTCGAATATCTTCCGATTCGGGCCGTACTCGGCAGGGAGGGCAGG
>JAQYVR010000105.1 GCA_030145395.1 Desulfobacteria bacterium | reverse complement strand
TGCCGAAAATTGTGCCGCTTCCGCCGGTAGGAAAGCTCAATCCCAATAACAATTTGATAGTTGTGGTTTTTCCCGCCCCATTGGGTCCAAGGAAAGCGAAGATCGATTTGTCAGGGACTTTCAGATCCAGCGACTTCAGCGCGTCCACCTCCTTGAAGGACTTGCTAAGTCCTTGGGTGCTTATGACATACTCACTTTTATTCATTTGTTTTACCTCCCAGACTCTTCAAACAGCGACCCATCGTATTTCTTTCTCTGCATATTTTTTATCTCCATCTGGTAACTATGATTGTCATCAATATGGCAACGAAAATTCTCCTCCCTAAGATTCTGCCGAATATCAATTCAAAGAAGATCCAAATAAATCATTCTTCTGCTGGCGTGGCTGGTCTGCTCATGTTGTGTGCCCAGTTGTATCGTATGCTTGCGGGATGATTCACCCTGCATTTCTCAAGTGGGAGATGTGCCGAGCACCTCCTCATTGCCTTTTCTGGGTTTCATGCCAAAGATCCTTCGCACGAGCGTGAATGGTTTGATGAGCAGCTCGACTAACCCAAGCGTAACGACGAGGGAACCGACCAAGATCAGTAACAGCTTCACCAATATACTCAAATCCAACTGAACCACAAAGTACGAGATTACGATGATCACAGGCTGGTGAAGCAGGTAAAAGGGTAAAATGGTTTCGTTTCCGTAGGCGAGCAGCTTATTGGAGAAGTTCAGATAGCGCATAGCAAGATAGAGAGCAAAAAGCGCCCACCCCCAGCTCATCAGTACAAAAGCGAATATCAGGACAACGGACCAGGGTAAGACGAAAGTCAATCCCCATTCAAGAGTCTGGTCACCAAATGCTGCGAAAACGCCAAAGAAGATAATCAGACCCAAAACACCGCTGCCAAGCAGCAGCCAGCGATCTTTGCTAACAGCAGCAACAAACCGCTCGTCTGAATAGAAGATGTAACCCAAAATGAAGAAGAGGAAAAAATAAACGAAATCAAGCCACCCACGTTCTTCGACCGGCGAGAATGGCTGCACAAGAATCCTTGCAATGGTTAATGGAATGACGAACAGCAGGATTCCACCCCGCTTCTCAACTAAAGTGCCAAGCCAGACGATAAACGTTCTTCCCGCATCGCGCTTGAACCAGCTGAAGATTGGTAGGGCAAGAAGAGAGAAAACGAACAAAAAGGCAAGGAACCAGAGATGAAGACCCCAGCGGCCAAAAGTCGCAGGAGAAAGCAGATTTCCAGATGTGCTGTCTGACAGTAATTTGGGGAAGAAGCTAAAGAAGGAGCCCTCATATCTCTCGAAGTGGAGGGCTTCGAGGTACCTCTGAAATGGCGTCAGCAAGATGGTGCCAATGATGAAGGGGACGAACAGTCGATTCACTCGCTCGCTAATAAATTGTCGGTTGCTCCGTCGTTTGAGAGAAAACAAAGTTCCAGCGCCAGCGACCAGGAAGAACAAAGGAATTCCCCAAGGATTGATGAGAAGCAGAATACTTAGAACAGCATCGCTTTTTTCAAGGTTAGCGATATGCCAATCTAACAACGGGTCAAAAACTCTTAAGACATGGTAGAGGAACACTCCAAAAAGGAGGATCACGCGCAGCCAGTCGAGATAGTAAAGACGCCCAGATTTGCTGCCGGAAACAGGTTCACTATTCGTCGAGTCAGTACGTATCACGATGTCGTTCGCCATTGTTTGTTATTCCAGACCCGATAGGAAGATCAAGAAGATGACTGCCCCTCAGGTGCTGCGGAAGTACCCACCGATATAGGACAATCAGGCATGATCGAATTCAGCCTTATCTATGGCCCAGATCGCCAATTTCGTCACAGGTATCGATTTCTCCACAGGGATACCCCACATAGTGGTATTTGTGATCTCGAATAGGACCATGTCTAGTTTGCGAACCCACTTGGATGCCAGATCAAGATATATGTCAGCCTGGTAATTTGAGACACCAACCGTTTTCAGGTTCATGATGGGCATATATGTCATAGGCATGCTCCAATGACATACACCCGAATTGAGACCTAAGACGGCGCAGGGTTTGCCATCGACGAGGCTGAGACTGTTGAAAGCGAGCGTGATCTCGCCATTCTTCCAAAAGGAGCTGTCTTTGGCTAACTTCCCGGGGAGAGGGGATTCCGCGAACGACCCTTCAACGGTGACCTTATCGCCGATATACTTCAAATTCTGGATGCCATGGCCCTGGGAGGGGGGATCGGCATAGTCGGTATAACTATGATAGTAGTAGAAGGCGCTGTAAACCTGGTATCCGACTTCGAAAGGCAGCTCAGAGCCGGAATCATCTACCAATCCCTCAAAGATCTCTTCAGGGACGCTGTAAAGCTCCCCGTTCTCATCAATGCCATTTGCGTCTAGCAACTCTTTGTTCACAGCGTATGAGAAATCCGCAAGCGACGGGATAGTCACTTCAGGATCGTTCCCTCTTCTTAGAGCGAACTTCTTGCACGTAAAGCGATCAGATTCGCCAATAGAGCTATCCCCCGGTTCGACCTTCAAATACTCGCGGTAGATGTCTGTGCTCTTCAAGACACCTTTGCTTGAATGTGTGGCCAGCTCTGATTGCACAATGTAGTAATGGGTCTCCCTGGAGCGAT
>JAQYVR010000103.1 GCA_030145395.1 Desulfobacteria bacterium | reverse complement strand
AAAGTGCCGAAAATAGAAATCCCTGCAGTCCCGATGAATCCAGACGGGCAATGCGCTCGCCTTTGCAGTTCAAAACCATATGGCCGTGCCAATCAAAGCAGGTCAAGGATCTGTGATGGCTATGGATCACTGGTTGCTGGCACACGGCGGCCTGTGTGGAAGATATGAACCCGGTCAGGGTTGATGGACAGGGTGACAGTTTGGCCCGGCTCCAAGGTGGCTTCCTTTGGGACCCGGACTGTCAAGCCCTCTTGACCGATATGAGCATGGACGTACTGTTCAGAGCCTACATTGCTGAGCATGTCGACCTTCGCTTGTACAATCGCGGCGCCACCCTGCCCAATTTCGATGTCTTCAGGACGGATGCCCAGTTCAACATCGCCTTCTTCCAAGCTGAGCTGAAGCCCCACAAGGTCCAATGAAAACCCAGATCCTTGAAAACGGAGGCGGCCATCTTTGCTTGTGAGCCTTCCTTTATAAAGGTTCATCTCCGGCGATCCCATGAACGTAGCCACAAAGGTGTTCACAGGATGCGCGTAAATGGTCTCCGGTCTATCGATCTGCTGTACCTGGCCGTCACTCATCACCGCCACCCTGTCACCGAGTGTCATGGCCTCCACCTGGTCATGGGTGACGTAGACCATTGTGCCGAGAATCTTCTGGTGCAAGCGCTTCAGCTCCAGCCGCACGCTCGACCTGAGGCGGGCATCCAGGTTGCTCAAAGGCTCGTCAAGCAGGAAGAGCCTGGGCCGACGCACTAATGCCCGGCCCATTGCAACCCGCTGTTGCTGGCCACCCGAGAGTTCTCGCGGTTTCCGATTCAGCAGGTCTTCGATGCCCAGGAGGCGCGCTGTTTCCAGTACCTGCCTGTTGATATTCGGTTTGGAGGCGCCGCGTATGCGAAGCCCGAAGCTCAGGTTCTGGGCGACCGTCATATGAGGATAGAGGGCATAGCTCTGGAAGACCATGGCTACATCACGTTCCCGTGGAGCCAGTCCATCCACAGGCTTCCCATCTAGCATCACCGTGCCCTCGTCCTGGGCAGTCAGTCCGGCGATAATATTGAGCAGGGTGCTCTTTCCGCAGCCAGAAGGCCCCACAAGTACGCAGAACTCGCCGTCCTCCACGTGCAGATCCACACCGGAGAGAGCTGCGGTCTCACCGAATCGCTTGGTAATTCCTTTTAGTCCCAGCGATGCCATGCCTAACCTTTCATGGCCCCGGCAGTCAGGCCCCGAACCAGGAGGCGTTCAAAGAAAAAGAACAAGAGCAGAATGGGAATGGTCACCATGACCGATGCGGCCATCACTAGTTGCTTGGACAAATGGACGCTCCCTGCAAGCTGGACAATCCCTCTCGACAGCGTAAATTTCTCCGGAGTATCCAGGAACATGAAGGCGAAGAGGAACTCATTCCAGGCGATCATAAAGGTGTATAGGGCCACACTGGCCAGAGCTGGGGCAGACAAAGGGATGACGATCCTCCAAATGACTCCGATACGGCTGCAGCCGTCCACAAGCCCTGCATGCTCCATCTCCATGGGGAGAGTCTTGAAGTAGCTGCGGAGCATGTAAAGTGCCACCGGGAGGGTCTGGGCCAAATAGACGAGGATGAGCAGATTGATCGAATCACGAAGCCCCATACGGGAAAATACCACGTACAGCGGAATCACGAGGACGATGGCCGGAAACATGTAGATGAGCAGGATGCCGTAAGACATCAAGCCCCGACCGCGAAAGTGAAGTCGGGTCACGGCGTACCCTCCCAACGTGGCCAGGCCCACAGAGAATACAACCGTGGCGATGGAGACATAAAGACTGTTTGAGATGTATCGGAAAAACCCGTGTCTGAAGAGGACCTCATAATAGGCGCTAAAGTCGAGTTTCCGGATGTCTATGCCCAGGTTGGCGGGCTTCAGTAAGATTTCCTGCAGAGATTTGAAAGAAGATACTATCATCCAGTAGAAAGGGAAAGCTACAATAGCAATAAAGAAGACGAGGCCGGCGACCCTGAGGATGCGGATAATGGTTACTTCAAAATGCTCTCTTGTCATCTTCTCCCAGCCCCATCCATAAGGAAAGAATTAGCCACAGAAACACACAGACAGACACAGACCAATAATCAATCCTCCTTCGCGATCCACCGGAAGTAGATCAAGAGAAAAACGGATAGAACCCCGAAAAGGACCATGGCCATTGCCGAACTCGCCCCGATGTCGAATTCACCGAAGGCGTAATCGTATACCTTGATTGTCAAAACCTCGGTTCCAGCTTGTCCCCTGGTAAGCAGAAAGATATCGTCGAACTTGTTAAAGGTCCAGATGAACCGGAACAGGAAAAGAATGGACAAAACTCCGGCTATCTGCGGCAGTGTGATATGCCAGAACCGTTGAAACGGGCTCGCACCGTCCACTGAAGCTGCCTGGTATAGCTCGTCCGGGATCGCCTGTAGCCGTGCGAGGATGAAGAGGAAGGCAAAAGGAAAGTACCGCCATCCTTCGAATAAGACCACCGAAGTTAGGGCCAGGGGCACGCGGACTGTCACGCCCATGAAATCCAGGTTCCACCAGCGCTGTGAAAGAAACGGGATAGGTTGAGCCAAGAGGCCGCTGTCAACGCCCACCCAGTTGAGGACGCCCAGTTGAGGGTCCAGAATGAAGCTCCACGTGAAGGCAACTGCCACAACAGGGGCGATATAGGGAGAAATGAAAAGCCCTCTCACCAGACCCCGGCCGGGGAATTCTTCATGGACCAGGAGTGCAGCGATCATTCCCAGGAAAACAGACAGCGTGCTTCCTGCAATCGTGTAGATCAGTGTTGTCACAAGGGCTGCCACAAAATCCGGATCGCTGAAGACTTTGTGGAAGTTTTCAAGGGTAAGGTTGAACTTCCAGAGAGAGCCCCCCCGAAGATCAGCCAGTGATACCGGTTTCAGGCTTAGCCACAGATTCCATATTACCGGAAAGACGACAAAGGCCGAAACAACAACAAATGCGGGGGCCAACATCCAGAAGGCAAGTCTGGCCTCTCTGTCTGATAGCGATTGATGATTGGAATTAGTCATTGGCACTTTAGATTAAGTTCTTCTGTCTGTCTTCAATCCTCAATTTTCAGTATTCAATCCTCTCACCCGTTCGTCCATCATCCGGGCGGCATCCTTCGCACTGAGTTCGCCGTCGAGGAATCGTTTGAGGATCTTGGTAACAACCTTTGTTCCGTAGATCTTGGAGACGAGGGCCCCTTTGCCCTCGGCGAATCCCCAGCGATCGAAACCGTCCACCCCGGCCACAATGCTCTTCACCACATTCATTCCGTAAAACTCGGAGATCTTGGCCCGTGTGGTCACTCCGAACTCGAGATCCTTCCACCCGTCAATAAATCGGTTTGGGACGTCTTTGGTGCCCTTTCGGACTGGCAATTTACCCTCTGCCGCCATCCCTAACCATCTCAGGTACCCATCGTTTAGGAGGAATGCGACCCACTTTTTGGCCAGAACCTTGTCTGCATCCCGGGTGATTCCGAGGTAGTTCATCTGACCGTATTGAGCAGACCCTTTTTGCCCCTGAATGACAGTCACAAATCCGGTGTTCTTGGCCAGGAATCCTGACTCCCCCTTGGCGATGTCGGGAACCACGGGCTGATCTCGCCGAAGCCCTGAGAGCTCATCCAAGATGAAGGGTGACCAGATGATCATGGCGGCTCGTCCGGAAAGATAATCCATCCGGGTGTGGAGCCAGTAAAGATTCCCGGGAGGGCTGAAACGTCTCAGCGATTTGTAGAATTCAAGGGTCTGCACCATCTCGGCGGTGTCTATGTCAATATTCCCTGATTTGTCCGTCAGTGCAACGCCGTTGGACAGCGCGAAGTGCTCGAAAACCTGCTGAGTGTACGTCTCTCCCGGGTCAGTCGCAACTTCGAAGCCCCAAATTAGAGGTGGATTGTGTAGAGTCTGAGCTGCTTTAAGGATGCGATCCCATTGATCAGGCACCGGGAGGCCCTTTTCCGCAAATAGGTCTTTGCGGTACACAAGGAGTTGGCCCCATCCATCAACCGGCACAGCGGCATAGCCCCCCGAAACCCTGACGAGGTTCAAGGGTCCTTTGCCAAAAGTCTCGCTACCCAGTTGATTCACGACTTGGGTTGCAGACCGATGATCGAGAATCCCCGCCTCCGCCCATCCTATGGTGAAATCGATGGGGTGAAAAAGCACATCCGGGAGCGATCTTGCCGCATAAGCAGCGGTAACCCTCTGCGCCAGTAGATTTTCCTGTACAGGGACAACGCGGACGCCGATTCCGGTTTTGCGGGTGAATCCCTGGGCAATATCCCGCTGGATCTCCAGGCGATCCTTCTCCACTTCTGTGGTCCAGAAGGTTATCTGTTTTTGAGCACCAGCCAGGGAGGGACTCGTTATTACTACCCAAAGTATACTCAAAATGGAAAAGAGCGTCGCTTTCATGAATAAACCTTTCATAAATGTTCCAACGTATTGCGAAGTTTTTTTACCTTCCGACCTCACTCAATCACATACGATGACGGAATAGTAGAGTAGCAAAGGTCTCACCTCTTATAGTCTGTTGGTCTTTCGAAGGTCAACAGGTCGGCTTAGAGAACTTCTCTCTATAGTGCCTTCCTACTATGCATAAAGCGGACATGGTTTCCACGGACTCAATCAGTTCAGGCAAAGATATCCTTTCGTTGAATCCACCCAGATGTGGTCCGGTATAGATCGTGATATCTTCCACTCCTTTTTTGAAACCCCTGATGTAGTCTCCAGAGTATCCCCGCTCTCCCAAGAACTTTGTGAATTCTTCATCCGACATCTCTTTTTGATCCACAACTCTCAATAGCTCTTCCATATAACGATCTACACCCATCTCTTCAATCATGCGGTAACTGAGTTCATCAAAATCAAGAGGGACTTCCCCGACAATTTCTCTTCCCACAAAACCTTGATAATACCTCGAGAAAATCCCCTCTATCAATTCCTTTAGGAACTGCTTGTCAAAAAGGTCTCTTGCATCAATCGGGTTGCCCTGCTCGTCAAGTCCAACCCTGCTTCTGTCTTTATCACGAAAATAACTCCCTGTGACTAATAATAAGCTGAATATGTGGGTACCAATATAATAGTGCAGTTTTCGACTTAGGCCGTTTAAGGCGATGAGATGCTCGAAGTCCCTTATGCCTGTCATACCAAAATTGGGATATGAGCAGGAAGCCAGCCACCTGTCGAGCCTCCCTCTTCGAGGCCATTCATACAAGCCATGATCTTCTCTTCTGTCCCTTTGAACCCGGTTATGAAAAAGTGGGATTGGAGCAGAATGGACGATGCCTGAGAAGGTCAGTTTTCCCAACAGCCAGGCATTCCTGAACATGACCTCCCTAAATCTCTCCATAGTCAGTAGTCTCTCCGCCATATGATCGTTGGGATAAGTGAAATATTCCCTGTGAGCAATAAAGCCGATGGCATAACCATCTGGATGAAGATCTGTTCCTTCGGGCATCCCGACCGGCATATTCTCCAATCTAAAAACATGACTTCCCTGAATCTTTATGGCTGTTGGAATATTGAACCTTACAGGAAATGAATAACCTCCAGAATACAAATGTTCCATCCAGGCTGCTTCTCGACACATGCATTGAAGTGAACATTCTGTGCGAGCCAATTTGAAAACCAACAATTTCTTCTCTTCGCCAATGGCAACAACCAAACTCCTTCCAATAAGTGCGGGCTCGTCACAGTTGGTGACGTCCATTTCTTTTAGTATCTCATGCCACTTTATGCTGGGGATATCCTCTCTTGTACCGTCACTGATCTCAGGACCTTGAATGGCAATGGGAAGAGAACCAAGGGCGCCGGCAGCTGCCCTGTGCGCATGTCCTTCGGTTGTGCCAAGCACATTCGTCAAGGCACGGATTGCCTCAACAGCCAGAGGTTCCGAGGCGGCACAGACGATCATGGCAGCCAGGGCATCAGCAGCTTCCCTATACAGGAAGAAGGACTGCGTTTGACGAGAAAACTCTCGACTCATAAGGACACCCCTAAAGACCTGGATGGTCTCTGGCATGACAGTTTCAGGGCGGGTTCGAATAAGTTCGTGCAAATCACAGACTGCCAAATAAGTGCCGGCAAAATCCATGTCTTCCCTTCTCAGACCATTTTCTAAAACCGCCCTCTCTTTTCTTAGCTCTCGAGCATTCATAGTGGGATCAGTCCCTGCACAAGGTCAGCGGCCAGCGGTTTGGTTAATTTCGGCACAGACAAAACATCGTCAGAGCGCAAACAGGCCTTTTGGAATCTGAAGATCCTTGCAGTCCGGATAACTCCCTATAGATCGGGATGAATTGGGACCGGAATGCGCACGTTGGTCCGGTTCAGATTGGAAACTTGGCAGGGGAAGGTGTGACTAGAGCGGTGCCAAAACGAGGTGCTGGTTGCAGGATGCCCATGATCAACGACGGCACGGGAGCGTGATGATCAGGCTCGGCCCACTTTTTTCATAGTGTCCCTCAGCATGCGGTAGAACTCTTCATGGTCCGCCAGGGATAGTTTCAAAATCCTTTCAAGCTCATCCACATCCTCCGGGTTCAGCACAAAGTTCACGCTCTTGTTGAAGGCCGTCATGCTGTCACCAGTAGCAAAACCGTCCCCCACAAGGATAACAAAAACATCCCGGCGAATGCCCGAGGAGAGCTGGGCCACGTATCTCAGCACGTAATTTGACTCAGGATCACCCCCATCAAAGCCTTCATTCAAGACGACCAATTCAAAGTTGTGGAAGCGCATGTACTTCAGGGCATCACGGGTCGACGGTGCGTCCGTAATATTGTAGTTCATCTCTTGGAGGGCCGAGCCTATCTTTTCTCTTACTGCCTCGTCTTGTTCGCAGATCAAGGCTGTTTCGACCCCTTCCTCCAAAAAATCAAAAGGTCTCAAACCTGCATCATAGGTATCTGAAGCCATATCATCCATAATAGCCTGCAGACTTGCGGCCGATGCAGTTGCCTGGGTACCACGGGTGTCAACCTCTATCTTATTCTGGCATTTTGGGCACTTGAGGGAAATCAACTGGCCTGCAGGCAACTTCTCATCAGAAATCTTGAATCTGGCATCACAATTCTTGCACTGCACCTCCATAGCTACCCCCTATAATAACTCAGAACGTCAAGTAGTTAGGTCTTTTTGCGCTGTTTGCGAATGTAGTCTTCGTCGACCTCTAGTTGTTCGATATCGGTCGTTTTCTCTCCACGGACGGCTTTTACCTTGTCTATACCTCTGCCTACCACTCCCCTCTGCGAGGAATAGGCCAACGCAGTCTCCTCAGTAATAAGACCCCTCTCGTAAAGCCCCACAATATGCTGATCAAAGGTGGTCATGCCAAATGCCGTACCAGTCTCAACAATTTCGTAAAAGGTCTTTCCTTCGGACTCACCGCGCAGGATTGCATCTTTTACTCTAAGATTCGTCCTCATGATTTCAAAGGTAGCCACGCGACCACCTCCCACCTTGGGCAGAAGCCTCTGGCAGACAATCCATCGAACGGTATCAGCCAATCGGATACGGATCTGATTTTCCTCCTCCATATTGAACATGCCGAGCATTCGATTGACGGTGTGGCCTGCATCCACTGTGTGGAGTGTCGTCAGAACCAGGTGGCCGGTCTCGGCAGCAGTCAACCCGATTTCCACCGTCTCCCTGTCGCGCATCTCTCCTAAGAGGATGACCTTTGGGGCCTGTCTGAGGGCTGCACGCAGCCCATTGGCAAAGGTATTAAAGTCGGCCCCCAGTTCCCGCTGATTAAATGTTGCCATCTTGTGGGGATGCTGAAATTCCACAGGATCCTCTAAAGTTATTACGTGAACCGCTTTTGTTTCATTGATGGCATTTAGCACGCCTGCAAGTGAGGTCGACTTACCACTCCCTGTCGCCCCGGTCACCACGACAATCCCGTTTTTTTCCTCTGCGAGCTCAAAGAAAGCCTCAGGGAGGTCCAATTCCTTTATGGTAGGAATTTTGGGTTCCAGTTTTCGAAAAGCGATAGAGTAATTGCCCCTTTGAGAGAAGACGTTGACTCGAAAACGAGCCTTCCCAGGGAGTTCATATGACAGGTCGCATGAACCGTCCCTCACAAGATTTTCGGTTAGACGTCTGTCCCGATTGATTAGGTTCAGGGCAAAAGTTTCCGTCTGAAAAGGCGTGAGATCATCAAAACGGGGTTCAAACTCAACAGGCCTCAAAACGCCATCGCTTTCGACCTGAAACGGCCTGCCTGCGGTAACGTTCAAGTCAGACACCCTCTTATGCGCATCAAGCATTTTGGTCAGGACATGATCTATTACTTGCCTTATCATGGCGTTTTCTCCTGTAATCCGGCATAGACGACCACCCGCACAGCGGATGGCTTAATTACGAGGTCAAAAGCCGTGCACAAGAAAGTGCAACTAGGCAAAACCTATCTATCCACTACACTTCAGTGAAATCTACAGGTGCCGACCTCAACAGAGGTCGGAATCTGCTCTTTTCATTGGCCTTCGCATAGGCCTCATCTGGACTGATCCAACTCTTATTGTACAGATCCATGAGGGCATCGTCTAGGAGCTGCATTCCGTATTTCTTACCCGTCTGTATCATAGAGGGGATTTGATAGGTCTTGGCCTCACGGATCAGGTTACGCACTGCGGGTGTCGCAATGAGAATTTCCAGGGCACAACAGCGGCCCTTTCTGTCTATCCGCTTGAGAAGGGTCTGGGATATTACAGCCCTGACTCCGTCTGCCAGGGTGGACCGTATCTGATCCTGCTGCTCGGCCGGAAAGACTTCAATCACTCGGTCTATGGTCTGGTAAGCACTGGTTGTATGTAGTGTAGCAAAGACGAGGTGTCCGGTGGAGGCTGCCTCAATGGCAAGGGAGATGGTCTCAAGGTCACGCATCTCACCCACCAGGATAATGTCCGGGTCCTCACGAAGAGCCCCCCGCAAGGCAGCCGAAAATGACCTTGTATGGGTGCCCACTTCTCTGTGATTCACGATGCAGCCCTGGCTTTGATGGACAAATTCAATCGGGTCTTCAATAGTAATAATGTGATCTCTTCGATCTCTGTTTGCCTGGTCGATAATGGCTGCCAGCGTCGTGGATTTGCCACTCCCTGTGGGGCCCGTCACCAGAATCAGGCCTCTGGGAAGTGAGGCTAGTTTGGATATGACGGCCGGCAGACCCAACTGCTCACATGTACTAATCTCGTTAGGAATTTCTCGAAAAACGGCGCCAATACCGACCCTCTGCATAAAATAGTTTGCCCGGTAGCGCGCAAGGGCGGGAACCTCATAGCCAAAATCCACATCTCCGGTCTCCTCAAATACCTTGACTCTATCTTCGGGCGTGATCTCATAGAGCATTTTCCTGAGATCATCATTGTCGAGGACCTTGTACTTTACTCTCTCCATGTCACCGTCAATGCGGAGCAGAGGCGGCTGACCGGCAACGAGGTGGAGGTCTGACGCACCTTGCTCATGCATCAATTTGAAAAAAGCGTCAATCTTGGCCATGAGATTTTCTCTTTACCTCCCTTTCAGATATTTCAACTTTTCCTCTGATATCTCTTGGTCACCCATCGCCTCTGTACTCATATCCAGAAGTTTTCTGTGGGCCTCAAGGATGGCACCAAGTTCTACTTCAAGTTGCATGCGCTGCCTTTTAAGCTCTGACATATCCTCGTGCAGTTGTGTAAGTCGGTTGTGAGCAGTACTCAACATCTTTTCAGCTTTCATTTCTGCCTCAGCTGCAACAAGCTCGGCCTCCCTATGGGCATTTGCCTTCACACCATCAATGGCCTGCTGCGCATTGACCATGGCCTCCTTAAACGCCTTCTCTCGATCCCTATACTCCTGGATTTCGCGTCCCAATCTTTGAAATTCTTTTTGCTGATCTTCAGTTTCCGCCATCAAGTTCTTGAATTCATCGGCTATCCGTTCCAAGAAACTATCCACCTCACGAACGTCAAAGCCCCGGAAGCGAACGCGAAACTGCTGTTGCTGAATATCCACGGGAGTAATCTTCATAGGTGCTCTATCACCTATCTTTAATTGTTATAACAGTCTTGCTGCCAGTTCCATCAAGCTGGTCACAACGAATCTCTGCAGGAATATGATGACGAACAACACGACTAAAGGAGAAAGGTCGACACCCGTGAGTCGAAACGGAAGCCATCTCCGCACGGGATATAGCACAGGTTCGGTTATGTTGTGGATAAACCGCACAATGGGATTGTACGGATCAGGGCTTACCCAAGAAAGCACGGCCCGTGCAACCACAACCCACATATAGAAGCTTAAAGCGTAGTTTAGAACTGTGGCAAGTGCGCCCAGAAAATTGCCGATAATGAACATGGTTCCACTTCACCAGGCACAACAAAGACCGGCCGATCTTCTGCCGCACCACCCTACGACACGACCTCTGTTTGCTGGCCTACAAGGCTCCATATCTTTGTAGCTTAAGGTCCTTAAAGTCTAAGAATATTGACGATTGCAACTCAAAAGTCAAGGCATTTCGTTCAAACCCGTTGACATATATGTGCTGATGGCGTTAATTGGTTTCAGTTCAGAAACAAGCCAAAAAAGGCTGGGATTGAATGAGTTTCCAATTGAAGATCCCTGCAGGAATGCGCTCTCTGTTGCCGTTCATGTCGTCTTCAAGCACTTGATGATCTCGCAAAAGGTCATCAAATGGACGGCACAGTAAAAAGCCCCGGATGCAAGTTGCGCTTTGCGAAATCCCGCCCTCGGGGGCGCGCAAATTTTGAGGAAGAGGCGTATACAAAAGGCTCAAGGCATAAGGCCGAAGGATGTCACTCAAATTCCCATGAGCCATGCGCCTTGCACCCTGCGCCAGACTCATACGTCGCAATGATTTACCCTGTTAAAGCGGCTCCGCCGTCTCGCGTAGCGAGAATTTAACAGGGCGGGGATAAATCCCGACCAGTCGGGACACAGATGGACTTTTTGCGAAGCCGTCAACACTCTAAGGAGAATATTATGAAGAGGCTGAATAAAAGGATCGGATTCATTGGCGGGGGAAACATGGGAGCGGCCATGATCAATGGTCTGATCGAATCAGGCCTGTGCGAACCGAGCGAGATCTGGGCTAGTGATGTGAGGGAGGCCCGGCTTCGTCAACTCAATGATGCATATAAGATAAACGTCACCGATGAGAACAAGAAGATTCTTGACGAGGCTGATATTCTCATTCTGGCGGTTAAGCCCCAGGATATGGATGGAGTACTGCAAGCTATTGCCAGCACTTTCCCCCGCACGATAAAGGGAGTAAAACTGTTCATCTCTATTGCCGCGGGGTTTCCCATAAAGAGGATCGAAGGGCACCTGTATTCTACACTGGATGAGAATTCAAAGGGACTTCTTCCTATTGTGCGCGTGATGCCTAATACGCCGGCCTTGGTCCTAGCCGGCATGGCTGTCATGGCCGGTAACCAGTATGCGAAAGAGTCCGATCTGAGCCAGGCCCGCATGATCTTGGAGGCCATTGGCAAGGTGATCGAGCTTCAGGAGGAAGATCTTGATGCGGTCACCGCACTTAGCGGCTCGGGGCCTGCTTATATCTTTTACGTCATAGAGTCGCTGGTGGAAGCCGGCACCGGGCTTGGACTCCGACCATCTCATGCCCTGAGTCTCACTCTCGAAACCATCAAGGGATCAGTTAAACTTTTGGAAGAAACCGGAGAAGGAGCTGCATCTCTTCGAAAAAAGGTAACCTCCAAGGGGGGGACCACCGAGGCAGCACTAAGTGTGATGGAACGTCACAAGGTGAAGACGCATCTCATAGAGGCGATCCGGGCGGCCGCCCGCCGATCTCAGGAATTGAGCAGCCCTTAGATCAGTGTCGATCGAAGAACCCGCCATGGGGACTTAGATGCGTTTTTGAGACGGGTTCTATGAGAGAAACTTAAACTTACACCAAGCCGTGGAAACACCCGCAGAGCCAAAGCCGATGAGGGCGTTGGTGCTGTCCTTCAGCCTTCCCTCTTTCATGGCGCAACCCATGGCTAGAGGCACGGAAGCAGAAACCGTATTTCCGAATCGCTTGTGGGTATGGTAACCCTTCTCTTCACCCAGGTTACACGATTGGATAACTTTTTGGCTCATAGCATCACTTGCGGCATGGCTGAAAACGATTTCGTGTTTGAAACTGTTCAGTATCGCGTCTCCTCTGTAATGCCTACATAGTCTTGAAAATACAAATCGAAAAAGCTTTTCCCCATAAGAGAAGAACGTGAGGGATGGAATGTCATTCCTTAGCTCGCCATCGCTGAATTCCTTGAAATGCGGCAGCGGTATTTTGCAGAGGTTATGCTGATCTCCCCATGTCCTAAAGGTGGCGTAGTACTCATCGTCTTCTTCTGAATCATCCACAATCGTCGCTGTTGCAGCTTCACCAATGGTAAATATGGGAAAATTAAACTCAATATCTTTTAGTGACTTAAATTCAAAATCGACATACTCTCGAAAGTTGAACTCACAGTTTAAGATCATTATCCTCTTGTACATGCCGGTTTTTATGAATGAATGAGCAACATGAATGGCTCTGAGCCAGCTCGCACACGCATCCAATATGTCAAAGCATGTGGCTTTGTCCAACTTGAGTAACTTCTGAAAGACATTGGCGGTTGCCGGCTCAATACATCCTCTCCCCACGCCCACATAGATCAACAGATCGACGTCATTCGGAGACATATTGGCAGCCTCCAGTGCCTTCCTGCCGGCTTCAAGACCAAACTGAATAGCCCGCTCGTTCTTGGCACGATGATATCGGACCTCGGTTATTGACTTGTTGAATAGCTCGTCTAGTCTCAAGGCAAGCAAATCCAAGGCCTTCTGCGTCAAATACCGCGTACTCCTGGAAATCACCTCCTGAATAATCTCAGTATTGGTGACAACCTTGCTGGGAAGCGCATATTCTATGGCGCAATATCTCATCGGACCTCCTGATGGCTACCCAAGTGAAAGCATGATAAAGTTGTGAATGCCTTTCCGGGTTTCTTAAGTAGCCTTCACACAACGCCGCGCATGCTTATGTCCACTGCCCTTGCCGCGTGGGTCAGTGCACCTATTGAAATTATGTCAACTCCTGTATTGGCGACTTTGACCAATGTTTCAAGGGTAACACCTCCTGAAACCTCAACCAACGCCCTCCCGTCAATAAGTGCAACTGCCTTACGTATATCGTTTAGATTCATGTTGTCAAGCATAATGATATCCACACCGCTTTCAAGGGCTTCTTTGACCTGGTTCATGTCTGAGACTTCCACCTCGATTTGTAAAGGATGAGTCTGGTCACTCCGAATCCTATCCACCGCCTCCCGGATCCCGCCACAAGCCACAACATGGTTGTCTTTGATCAACACACCGTCATAAAGCCCAAAACGATGATTGTCGGCCCCTCCGATCTTGACCGCATATTTTTCCAGCTTGCGCCAACCTGGCGTGGTTTTACGGGTGTCGGTCAGCCGCACTTTGGATCCTGCAACCTGCTCTACGTATTGCCTGGTAAGTGTTGAAATGCCCGAGAGCCGCTGAAGGAAATTGAGGGCCGTGCGTTCTCCAGTCAGCACTGCCCGGCAGTTGCCCCTAACCGTCAGGATTTCATCCCGGTTTTCTACCCGGTCACCATCTTGAAAAGTGGTGTGAAAACTCATTCCAGGGTCAAGGTTGGTAAAGACCTCTTCGGCTACATATAGGCCGGCCAGAATCAAGGGTTCTTTGGCAAAAATGACCGCTGCGGCCGCACGGCCTGGCTCGATCAATGCGTCGGTGGTGACATCTCCAGCCCCTATGTCTTCCTCAAGGGCCAGGTCAATCAGCTTTTTGTTTTCGGCCACAAATCCTCCTGGGGCCGGGGAAAGCGCTCGCTGTTGCGGTTCAGGCTTAGCCGTTCGACATCTGACTTACGGCACTCAACTGATCTTCCAACTTTCTTCTCTTTTCCCCGAGGTTCTCCCCTTTTTCCCGCACCTTTTGAACCACCTCTTGTGGTGCCTTTTGCAGGAAATCTTCGTTGCTGAGCTTCTTGTCAATCCCTTCCAACTCCTTGGTAATCTTGCCAATCTCTTTCTTGAGACGCCCAACCTCAAGCTCAAAGTCGATGATCCCCTTTAGAGAGACAAATATTGTGCAATTTCTAGAAACAGATGTTGCAGACAAAGCCGGTCGCTTACCAGGTTTGGTTACCTCTATGCTTTGCAACCTGCAAAGGTTGACGATCATGTCTCGGCGTTGCTCAAGTAAGTCTCTGTCCCCTTTGTCCGGGCATTGAACAATTACATCCACAAATAAGGAAGGCGGCACGTTCATCTCTCCCCTGATATTTCTGATGCCGCTGACCACACCCATGAGCAGCCTCATGACCTCTTCAGCCTCACGGTCATCCCGATCCTTGGCAACGCATGGGAAGTCAGCCCGCATGATGGAGCCTTCCGTGCCCGGAAGTTTATCCCATATCTCCTCAGCAACAAACGGAATAAAGGGGTGAAGTAGACGCAGGGTTCTATTCAGGACAGACCAAAGGACCAGTCGTGTGGTCTCATAACGTGCGGGTTTTTGAACTCTGCTTGCCCCCTGGTCAGGTGCTCCAGGCCCGGACTGTCCGTAGAGGACAGGCTTGATGATCTCAAGGTACCAATCACACAGCTCGTGCCACACAAACTGGTAAAGGGCATTTGCCGCGTCATTGAACTTATATTCATCTAGCCTCGTTGTCACGGTTTCGACTACGCTGTTGAGCCGGCTCAGAATCCATCTGTCTGCCAGTGACAGGTCTTGGGCATCCTTCCGGGAGCCGTCAGGCTCCAAATCTGAGATGTGCATCAGGGAAAAACGAGCAGCATTCCAGAGCTTGTTGATGAAGTGCCGATAACCTTCTATCCGATCTTCGGAGAGCTTTATGTCGCGCCCTTGGGCTGCCAGGGCTGCCAGGGTGAATCTAAAGGCGTCTGCACCATATTCGTCGATCACATACAGGGGATCAATCACATTCCCCTTTGACTTGCTCATCTTCTTGCCTTCAGCATCTCTGACCAAGGCATGTATATAGACATCCCTGAAAGGGACGTCATTCATGAAATGGAGCCCCATCATCATCATTCGGGCGACCCAGAAAAACAGAATATCAAAGGCAGTCACCAGCACTGACGTGGGATAAAAGGTCTTCACGGTTTGGGGCCCATCAGGCCAACCCATGGTTGAAAAGGGCCACAGGGCGGAACTGAACCAGGTATCAAGGACATCGGTTTCCTGAACAAGGGTGCTACCATTGCAGGCTGAGCACACAGAGGGTGGATCCATGGCTACCATCAGCTCATCGCAGTCCTTACATGTCCAGGCAGGGATACGATGCCCCCACCAGATCTGCCGCGAGATACACCAGTCCCTAATATTATTCATCCACTCAAAGTACGTCTTGGTCCAGGTATCCGGTATGATCCGGGTGTCACCCGCCTCGACTGCAGCAATGGCCTTTTCTGCCAAGGGTTTGGCCTTAACAAACCACTGTTTGGACAGATAAGGTTCTACGGTTGTTCGACACCGGTAGCAATGTCCCACACTGTGCTGGTAAGGTTCTGTCTTCTCCAGGAGGCCCTCTTCCCTGAGGGCTTCAAGAACTTCCTCTCGACACTCAAACCGATCTTTGCCTTGGAAGCGACCCGCCTGTTCATTCATGAAACCATCGCCGCCTATTACTTTGACGGACTCAAGGTTATGGCGCTCGCCTATTTCAAAGTCATGAGGATCATGGGCAGGCGTAATCTTCAGGGCACCGGTCCCAAACCTCGCGTCCACATATTCGTCCAGGATAATGGGAATTCTGCGGTTCATGAGGGGCAGTATTACCATTTTCCCTTCCAAGCCGAGATAGCGGTCATCAGACGGGTTTACCGCCACAGCCGTATCCCCTAACATGGTCTCAGGACGCGTCGTTGCCACAACAACCCCTCCTTCTTCGCCTTCAACCGGATATCTGACGTAGTAAAGATGCCCGTTGTGGTCCTCGTGATCCACCTCCAAGTCTGACAGGGCCGTGTGGCAACGGGGGCACCAGTTTATAATATAGTCGCCACGATAGATCAGGCCTTGTTCGTGCAGCTTGACAAAGACTGTCCTAACTGCCTTGGACAGCCCCTCGTCCATGGTAAAGCGCTCCCGGTCCCAATCGCACGAAGCCCCCAGGCGCTTCAGCTGTTTAATGATCCGGCCCCCATATTCCTTCCGCCACTCCCATATCCGTTCAATAAACTCCTCACGTCCAAGGCTGTGCCGGTCTTTTCCTTCTTTGGCAAGTTCCCTTTCCACCACATTCTGGGTGGCAATGCCTGCATGATCGGTACCCGGCATCCACAACACGTTGTAACCCTGCATGCGACGGTACCGACATAGGATGTCCTGCAACGTATTGTTAAGGGCGTGGCCCATATGAAGAACACCGGTCACATTGGGGGGTGGGATGACAATCGAGAATGGTTTTTTGTCACTAACGTCTTCGGCCGAAAAAAGGCCTTCCTTTTCCCAGTATGCGTACCAATGTTTCTCCACTTCTTCAGGTTCATAACCCTTCTTCAGTAAGTGTGAACTCATTTAACATGCCCCCAAAATTGATAGTTTCGTAAAAAATCGAATTCACTTACTCCGTGAGCATTCTTGCGAGACCATCAAAGCTGACGTCCAGAAAATGGTCACGGAGCAAGGAAAATGGCTTAATGGCGAAGCCCTATTTTTTTAAACACACTTGTGGGACACAACACTGGAACCTATCTCAAAAATAAGGTTAGGGTTCAAGGCCCAGCCTAACGGCGGGACTTCGGATCTATTCATAAGATAAAGGTTCTCAGCAAACGCGGAACGGTGAAAAAGCGGAGCATACACGGTAGTATGTGAGCATTTTGAACCGTTTCGCAACACCGCCATGGGCACTTAGATTGTTTTTGAGATGGTTCTAGTAGACCATCCACGGTTTCGGCATAAACAACTTCTCATGCAAATGAAGGGCATACCGATCTGTCATGCCGGCAATAAAATCGCACACGGTTTGCTCTTTGGATGTGCCTGGCTGAATCGTTCCGATCTGCTCCTGAAAATTCGCTTCATCCCCCAATAGCTTTTCGTAAAGTTCATGCACAATCTTCTTGGCCCGCACGAAATCCTCGTGCACGGTGTGAATGTCATAGACTCGGTCATAAAGAAAATCCCGCAGGCTGACCAAAGCCTCATACATCCCGGGATGCATTTCAAGCTCTGAGACTGATCCTTCCAATGTGGTAAAGATAAGGTCTTTTACCATAGTATCAATGCGCTTGGAATGAGTACGGCCCAGGGTCTCGAGGCAAATCCCGGGAACATCTTCGCCAACTATCAGACCACCACGAATGGCATCGTCAAGATCATGATTTACGTAGGCGATGATATCGGAAACCCTTACTACTCTAGCCTCAACCGTTGCCGGTAATGACGCGGAGTCACCGGGAAAGATTTCCTCCTTGCCCTTGGAATGCCTTGAGATTCCCTCTCTCACCTCTTCAGTAAGATTCAGACCACGGCCGTCTCTCTCGAGGACATCCACCACCCTCAAACTCTGCTCGTGATGCGAAAACCCACCGGGAAATATCTCGTTTAAGACTGCTTCGCCTGCATGACCAAACGGTGTATGTCCGAGGTCATGGCCCAGGGCAATTGCTTCGGTAAGTACCTCATTGAGTTGCAGGGCCTTGGCCACGGTTCGGGCAATCTGCGCAACCTCCAGGGTGTGGGTGAGACGGGTTCGATAATGATCACCTGTAGGCGAGAGAAAGACCTGTGTCTTGTGCTTCAATCGCCGGAAGGATTTTGCGTGAATTATCCTGTCCCTGTCCCGCTGGAAAGCGGTTCTGATGTCGCACGGCTCCTCTGCAACAGCCCGACCTTTAGTCTCCGCACTCAGCGCAGCGTGGGGAGATAGTGTTCTTCTCTCTTCTTCTTCAAGGCGCTCCCGAATCGTCATGAGTGCACCGTATAGCAAAAAAAAGGAATTTGCAAAACCACTTCTTTACGGGTCGATGTAGCGGTTTGGATGAATTAGAGCACTCAGCCTATTGGATCTTGTCATTTTGGACTGAATTATGACACCATTCTCCACTCAATACGCACCCGGTACGGGCAGACTTCCCGATCGCTCTCCCTGTCAAAGCGCTAATCGCATCCTTGTTGTTACGATATCGTTTTGTTATCTTGACATTTCCAATACTTATGATAATTGCAAGGGACCCTAAATGTTCGGGCATGCCGGTCAAACACTATACATTATTGCGTCTTATCAACTGCTTAACCCCATTCGTTGAGAATATGAATGGGGGACTGTAATATGAATATGCGGTCTCACAATTTGAGATCCGAGTTCAACCCGGGAGTTGCACTGGCCAAGCAAGGAAGGGTATGGGGGGCTTCAGGCATTTTTCTGAGGCGGTTCGGATAAAACCAGATTATGCCGGGGCGCACTTCAACCTGGGTGTTGCGCTGGCGCAGCAGGGACGTCTTGACGAAGCCATTGGACATTTTTCCGAAGCGGTTCGAATTAAGCCCGGCTTTTCAGAGGCCATACACCACCTGAAACAAGCTCTCGAGGAGGCTGGACAACTTGAGTAAAGAATCCAGGCCCAGAGGACCGGGCTTTCGTATAACCCATGGAAGGGGATAATTTGCTACCCGGCCGTTACAAAATTCGAAATCCGAATATCGGCACGAAGTGAAGCTTTGCGCTAATTCGAAACAAATCCGAATTACAAAATGTTCCAATGACCGAAACAAAACAAACCATGCCTTACAAACTCTTCTGTTTGAATCATTTGAATTTCTGTCATTTGATATTGTTTCGTGTTTCGGATTTCGTGTTTCGGATTTATCGCTGCATTTTACAAATGGCAAAGCCAATCGCCTCTGACCTGGCCCAGAGGACCGGGCTTTTCAAGATGAAGTAAACCATGAGACGTTTCTTCCTTGACAGGGAAAAGATCCTGTCTGACAAACCTACCTTGACAGGGTCAGATGTAAAGCATCTCAGAACGGTACTCCGGCTAAAGCCTGGAGATGATCTCTTTCTATTCGACGGCCAGGGTTCGGAGTATCGCGCCCGAATCATTGCCAGTACCCCCAAAACCATAACCCTGTCTGTCTTGGAACAATTCCCTTCAATAGCTGAATCTCCTCTAGAAATCACCGTCGGACAGGGCCTGCTAAAGACGAGAAAAATGGATCGCATTGTGAGGCAGATGACTGAACTGGGCATATACGCTTTGATTCCTGTTTTGGCCGAGCGGAGTGTGCCAAGACCTCGACCGGAACGGAGGGCCCAGAAGGAGCAACGCTGGGAAACTATCGCACATGAATCACTAAAACAGTGCGGCAGATCTCAAATACCTTGTATTGAGCCTCCAGTCTCTTTCAAGGAGTTGGTTGCAGTGTCCAGGACACACGAGCTGAAGATCATCTTCCATGAGGGCAACCCTGGGGAAGAATCGAACCTTTACCTGAAGGATCCAAGAGATGTGCGCAGTGTGTTGGCCCTAATAGGTCCGGAAGGTGGCTTCACGCCCAATGAGGTCCAAATGGCCCTGGAGAACGGTTTTGTCTGTGTCTCTCTTGGACCGAGAATCCTGCGGGCGGACACAGCGGTTGTTGCAATATGTGCCGTTCTTCAATACGCCTTTGGGGACGCAGGAGGGCGCCAAGAAACATCTTGACAAGTATTGGGTGTTCTAATACTTCATCAATGCCAGCCGAGATAGCTCAGTCGGTAGAGCAGCGGACTGAAAATCCGCGTGTCCGCAGTTCAAATCTGCGTCTCGGCACCAAAGAAAAGGTTGTAAGGAAAAGGGGTTAGCCATCATTCTGGCCGGCCCCTTTTTCTTTGAAGCTGTCCTTTTCGTGTCTATAACGCCAAGAAACTGAAGAAGTAACTTGCTGGATTGCTTCCCTTAACGGCTTGCCCGGGTGAAGTTGCATTTCAAAACAGAAGTCTGGGCCCGGATCGTTTCTATTCATATGACATAGCCAAAACACCCTAACTCCTTGACGCAAAAAGTTTTTTTTGATAGTTTTAGCCAAGAACATCCTGCAAAAGCAAAAGGGGGTGAAATACAGCATGGAGTTTCAAAGCAATCCCAAACGGGTCACTATCAGGACTGTTGAGGGGCAGGGTTTAAGTGGCAAGCTAAACCTTGGGCTGAATGAGAGGCTTTCTGATGTGTTCACTAGAGAAGACAAACCGTTTATTATCCTCTATGATGTGACATTCGATGGAGGTAAAGGAGGTCGGGGAAAGGTCCTTTTTGTAAACAAGAAGCACATTGTGTGGGCTGAGCCAGAAGAACAACCCGGGTAAAAT
>JAQYVR010000033.1 GCA_030145395.1 Desulfobacteria bacterium | reverse complement strand
AGCAACCATACTCAGCTGAAGGAAGAATCGACCATGTTTTCCTCTCTTAAGACGAAAATCATCTTTTTCATTGCCCTCGTGATGATAGCCACAGCCGTCACCGTTATGTACTTCACCCACAGAGACGTAGGACAGGCAATGTCCCAGGCTGAAGAGGCTTCCGCAGAAAATGTGCTTCGGCTCGTAGAACTGAACATTCAGGGAGGATATCAGAAACTCCTCACCGACAGGATCGGCGCGATCAAACAACGGGAGGCTCGGTTGAAAACCCAGGTCAGCTCTGCCGCATCCGTCCTGAACCAGTTCAACCTTCTTGCCACAAAAAGACTGGTTTCCAAAAAGTATGCTCAACAGACGGGACTGAGTTGGCTCAGATCAGTTTCAGCCGTGGAACAAGAGGACTTGTTCGTCTTCGATGAAAATGGAGTGGTCATCGCCCACCCAAACCCCGTCATGCAATCCAGGTCAATCGATCCGCTGCGTGACATGAAAGGCAGGAAGATTGCCGCGGTGATGTCCGCGGACGTTTTGGATCCCGGCGGAGATTTCGCCGTATTTGATTGGAAGAAGCCAGGAGAAGAGGTCGGCAGTAAAAAACTCGGATACTTCATTCCTGTGCAGGTTTGGAAATGGACAGTAGCAGCTGTGGTCGATATCAGTGACATCCAGGCCGAGGCCGAGCGGAAATTGGAAGAGATAGTAGGCGTCTTGAAAAAAACCTTTGCCAACATCCAAATTGCCAAAACCGGTAGTGTCTTCATGTTCAACGGCAAGAAGGATATGCTCATCCCTCCCCACGCTCAAGAAGAGTTAGATTATCGATCTACTATCAATCCCCGCACGGGTAACCTCCTCTTGGATGATCTTATGGGCGCTGCTAAATCCGAAGATTACTCCATGTCCTTTGTCGTCTCGGGGAGCGGCGGCAACCGGGTCATGGAGGCCTATGTCCGCTATTTCAAGGCACTGGATTGGTACATTGCGGTAGCGGTTCCGGTTGAGGAAATTCAGGCTCCAGCCAGGGCCCTTGTTACCAGACAGAGTTTCATCATCTCCCTCATTTTTCTCGGCAGCTTGGGGGTAGCGTATCTCCTGGTAACGCGTATCTCACACCCGCTCAATCTGCTGGCTTCATATGCCAGGGAACTGCCCATGACTGATTTCACCGCTGACGAGGAAGAGAGTACCCCCATCGATGATCTGTCGGCAAAATTCAGGGACGAGGTAGGCCGGTTGGCAGAATCCTTCGTGTTTATGAGAACGGAACTGAAAAAGAACGTCAAGGAACTCATGGAGACCACAGCCACGAAAGAAAGAATCGAAAGTGAGCTGCAAATTGCCCGTGACATTCAAATGGGTATCTTGCGCAAGGAATTTCCACCATTTCCAGACAGGCACGAGTTCGAAATATATGCTACCGTAGAACCGGCAAAGGAGGTAGGGGGGGATCTTTACGATTTCTTCTTTGTAGATGACGATCATCTCTGTTTTGCCGTGGGCGATGTCTCGGGCAAGGGAGTGCCTGCAGCCCTTTTTATGGCTGTGTCCAAAACCCTCGTTAAAATGGAAGCCTCCAAGGGCTTGCCGGCTGCTGAAGTATTGAGCAGGGTTAATCGACAGCTTGCGCAGGACAATCCTTCACTCATGTTCGTGACACTTTTCTTGGGAATTCTCAACGTTCGCACCGGAGAGGTCGAATACAGCAATGGCGGCCATGATCCTCCCTATAAACTGAGCGCCAGTGGAGAGATACAGCCACTGGAGTTGACCGATGGTGTGATGCTCGGGGTGACGGAGGCTCTCAACTATCAGTCGAAAAAAAATCAGCTCCAGAAGGGAGAGACGATTTTTCTTTACACCGATGGCGTCACAGATGCGAAGAATCCAGACGATCAATTGTTTTCTGAGGCAAGATTGCAGCAAATGTTGACTCGCTTGCAAGAGAAAAGCACAACGGACATTATCCAGTCCATACGTTCGGAGATAGAAATCTTTTCTGAGGGAACACCCCAATATGACGATATCACCATGCTGGCATTGAAGTTTAATGGGTGACCGGAAGGGAGACAGACACTGACAGGGTGGCAATGAGGCAGAGAGACTTGTGGGTCTGCAACGTTAGGGTCGAGTCTGCGCGGGTAAAGGTACTGCTTTGAAACGGATTATCTTTCCAAGCCTGATTTTTCTTCTCGTTTGTTCTCTCAGCACACTTTCTTGGTCTTCCAACTACACCATATCCGTCAGCCAGATAGTCCAACATCCGTCCCTGGACGCCATGCGTCAGGGATTCATGGACTACCTCGCGGAAAAGGGCCTCCAGGTAAGGTATAAAGTCCATATTGCAGGCGGAAACCCCGCAACCAATCTCCAGATAGCAAGCCGGATTATTGCAGAGGATCCTGACCTGGTGCTCACCATCTCCACACCTTCATCCCAGGCCTGCGCCCAGAAAATCA
>JAQYVR010000032.1 GCA_030145395.1 Desulfobacteria bacterium | reverse complement strand
GCGTACTTTGATCGGGCCAATTCTCGAAGCAGGATACAAGACTATGAAGGAGCCCTGAAGGATCTGAGCAGAGTCATTGCATTCCGCCCTGACAGCGCTGTCGCCTATAATAACCGTGGCATTGTAAAAGCCATTTTGGGGGATTACGAGAATGCCATAAATGACTTCCACAGGGCAATTCGACTGAGGCCGGACTACAAGGAGGCCCGTGACAATCGCGAACGGGCAAAGTCGTACCTTACGCAAGACAAGTAAACAACGCCCGGAACCAACCGCAAACAATCCGTCATCAACATGATTGGAAAGGCCCTTTGAAGCATCCTGCCCCGACTTTTCGGGGTAAGGACTGGTAACATTTTCTGAGGAAATTGAGTACGGGACATGAATAACCTTTCCAGAACAGGCCCGCTTCGCTTGGAAGTCATCATCTGTCTATTTCTTATTCTGGCAACCACGGGGGTTTTCTGGCAGGTGCGCAACCATGACTTTGTAAACTACGACGACACCCGATATGTCACCAAAAACGCCAATGTTCAGGGCGGATTAACCGTGAAGGGGCTCATATGGGCTTTTACGACAGGGGATGTGTCAAACTGGCATCCTTTGACCTGGATTTCACACATGCTCGATTGCCAGATGCACGGATTGGACCCAACAGGTCACCACCTCACAAACGTGTTTTTACATGCAGCCAATGGCGGCCTCCTCTTTCTAGTCCTCAGATTTATGACTGGCGCCGTTTGGAGGTCTGCTATCGTCTCTGCTCTATTCGCACTGCACCCACTTCATGTTGAATCTGTGGCGTGGGTGGCAGAGCGCAAGGACGTGCTCTCCACCTTCTTCTGGCTTCTTACCATGCTTGCTTATACCTGGTACGTTAAAAGACCTGGTTTTGAAAAATATCTGATGGTTGTCGCTGCGATGGCCCTGGGATTGATGGCCAAGCCGATGTTGGTAACGCTCCCGTTTGTACTCCTCTTGCTGGACTATTGGCCTTTAGGACGCTTTGATGTCGAGGTTCCATCTGTTGGCAATAACCTGAAAAGGCTTTGGAGGTTGGTGTGGGAGAAATGGTCTCTTTTCTTGCTGTCGCTCGCTTCCTCCATAATTACGTTCTTGGTGCAGCAGCGCGGGCTTGCGGTTCAACCATTAGAACTCATTCCAGCCGAAAGCAGAATTGCAAATGCCTTTGTGTCATACGCAAGCTATGTTTGGAAAATGATCTGGCCCACTCACTTGGCAGTATATTATCCTCACCCTTTGGAAAGTTTGCAGGAATGGCAGATTATGGCAGCAGCGTTTCTCGTTCTATCCATTTCCGGAATGGTTTTGTGGGAAATCAAGCGGCGCCCTTACTTGATGGTGGGATGGCTGTGGTATCTCGGAACTCTCGTCCCTGTTATAGGACTGGTACAGGTGGGAGGCCAGGCCATGGCCGATCGCTATACCTATGTGCCGCTAATAGGTCTTTTTATGTCCGTTGTTTGGGGTATCTCTGATATTACTGCCACGCGGTCGAGGCTAAAAGGCGCGCTTGCGGTCTCAGCAGCAGTAGTTGTCGTTATATTCGCCATATGTACGTCTTTTCAATTGCGTCACTGGAAGAACACGAAGACACTGTTTGAGCATGCCTTGCGAGTGACCAGTAGAAACCAACTGGCTCATAATCAGCTCGGCCTTGCTTTGCTGAAAGAGGGGAGCCCGGAAAAAGCCACTGAACATTTATTGGAAGCTCTGCGGATCACTCCCCAATATGTGCATGCTCACATTAATCTGGGGAATGCATACAAGGATCAAGGAGAAGTCGACAAAGCCGAGCAGGAATACCGAAGGGCACTCCGCTACGTTCCAAGCCACGCGACCGCCAACAACAATCTGGGTATTCTCTTAGCTATGCGGGGAAAAACCGATGAGGCTCTCACCCTCTTTTCCAAAGTATTGGAAATCGATCCGGACAACGCTCGGGCTCATAACAACATGGGGATCGCGTTGGCAAAAAGGGGAGAGTTTGGCAAGGCTATTGAACATTTCTCTGCAGCTCTGCGCATTGACCCGCAGCACGCCTCCGCACGTCAAAACTTGAAGCGCGCCTTAGATAGGCAGGGAAGGAATTGAACCTCCCGTCTCGTCGCCTTGAAACGCATTCGGAGTTCTGATAAACTAAAGCGGTCGGGCTGGTGATTATGGCAACTGAACAGGGAGAGAGGAGACGGGACGTGGGCAATCATCCAAATCTGGCCACAACGGTGATTCGTGCATTGCGGCCCCACCATTGGACAAAGAATTTGTTACTGGCCGTTCCCCTTGTGGTGGCCCAGGAGTGGCATAACGTGCGGGCAGTCGGGATGGTTTCGTTGGCTGCCCTTTGCTTTTGTCTTGTGGCCTCAAGCGGCTACCTGTTGAATGATATATTCGATCTTGCTGCAGACAGAAGGCATCCCGTGAAGCGAAACCGCCCTTTGGCAGCAGGTGACCTGGCGATATCGGTAGCCGTATGCCTCTCCCTCGCACTTGTTGCGGTGGCCCTCGTCTGCGCCGTTGTTTTTTGGCAAAACCACTTTTGGCTTTTGTTGTTAACTTACACATTGACCTCTTTTGCCTACTCCATTTACTTGAAACATTGCATGGTCATTGATGTGGTGGTTTTGGCTGGGCTTTACACGATCCGGATCTTAGCTGGCGGGGCAAGTGTGGATATTCCGGTGTCGGCTTGGCTTCTGGCATTCTCCATGTTCTTCTTTTTAAGCTTGGCCTTCGCAAAACGCTACACTGAGATGGCCATGACAGATAAAACGGGCCCATTAACCGACCGCTCCCGACCCTATTTAGTCAGCGATTTACAGATGTTTCGTAGTGCGGGACCTGCTTGTGGGCTCCTCTCAGTGCTGGTCTTGGCCCTTTATATCAATAGTGAAGCTGTGCGGGTTCTGTATCTTTGGCCTCCCGCCTTGTGGCTCCTCTGTCCCCTTTTTCTCTATTGGATCCTCCGGGTATGGTTCCTCACAATGCGTGCAACCACGGATTTCGACCCTGTAGTGTCAGCGCTCCGGGATCGGACAAGCTACGTGGTTGGGATCGCCGCCATCATAATCTTGCTCGTGGCACGCTTTCATTCATAGACAGGATCAAATAGGCGTTCTCATATGTTGTCCTTGAGACACCGGGCACTCAAAAAGATGGACCGCGTAGTCGGCCCCTGGATGACTCGTCACGTCAAACCCAGGTCTGATGGTATTCGGCGAATAGCGAAGTCTCCCAGCCGTGATCGAAAAGGCCCTGCCGTCCCGCCCGACGAGGTGGGAAACATTCTGGTCATACGACCAGGCGGGCTCGGAGACGCGGCCTTGACATTCCCTATGTTAACGGCCTTGGACGATTTCTACCCAAAGTCTACCATAGTGGTCCTGGCAGAGATGAGAAACGCAAGCGTATATGCCGCCTGTCCGATTGTCGACGCAGTCTTATGTTACGACCAAAAACCTTTGTGGACACTTAATCGTCTTCGTCACTTTGGTTTTGATGTAATCATCGACACAGAACAGTTCCACCACTTCAGTACACTGATAGCCAACCTTCTAAAACCGACTTATCTTTGCGGCTTCGATACGCTTTCCCGCAGCAGACTTCATACCCACGCCGTAGAATATTCAGATGAGACCTACGAAGCCCTTTCCTTTCTGGGTCTTGCAGAAGCGCTCACGGGTGAGTCTGTCCATTTTGATGTGAAATCACCTTTTATTTCAGCTCCTCCAGATGAAAAGGCCTGGGCACGAAAGACCCTGTCCCGCTCGAACAGCCGGTCTGTTGCTGTTGTTATGCCGGGTGCCACATCGGTCTATCGCCTTTGGCCAGCGAGTCGATACGCCCGCACGGTGAGATGGCTGGTTGAAAGGGGGCTCTATGTGGTAATCATAGGAGGTAAGGACGCGGTCCCGGCCTCTCGCAGCATGGCAGAGGGTCTGATAAGCTCCGACCACATTCTTAATCTGGCTGGTCGCACAACTCTGCTCCAAAGCTTAGCGCTACTGGAAAAAGGCCGGATATGTCTGTGTGCGGATACGGGGATCTTACACCTGGCCTATGGTGCCGGCACCCCAACCGTGTCTCTCTTCGGGCCAGGCAATCTCCCTAAATGGGCTCCACCTGACAGCCGGCACATTGCCGTCTGGAAAGAGATGGCATGCAGTCCATGCACGCAACTTGGACACACGCCTTCTTGTTCCCACAGCATAGCCTGCATGGAAAAAATAACAGTAGGGGATGTAACCAGCGCCATTGAAAGGGTTCTTGCACTGTGAACAAGGGTTCCGACAAACCATCCCCCTCCAAAGGCCGATACGAGGAGGACTACTTCAAAGAAACCTATGGATGCGACGGGCTCATAAAGTTCGGCATGCACTGGTGGTCGGTCCGTTTCTATGCTGCAGTGGTTGATCATTGGCTGCGGCGAATCAAAGGGAAACGAATCCTCGAGGTCGGCTGCGGTCACGGCTTCATGTTGGGGAGGCTTGAGGGCAAATATGAAACATTTGGAGTGGACATCTCTGAATATGCCATCCGTGAGGCCACACAGTTTGCACCAAAATCAAGGTGTTTTGTTGCCGACATCGAAAGCGGTCTTCCCTCGGAACTCGAACCGAGCACCTTTGATATAGTCGTGGCCAAATATGTTTTTGAACATCTCCAACAACCGCTGCCCGCGATGCAACGCCTTGCTAAATTGCTTCGACCTAGGGGAATCCTATTTTTCTCAGTACCCAACACGGAATCAAGAGGTGCACGTTTGAAGGGCAAAACTTGGTATGCTCACAAGGATCCAACCCACCGGTCTTTGCTTCCGCCTGACCGGTGGCTTCAGATGGTGGGACAAGCAGGCCTCTCATTGGTGAAGGAATTCTCGGACGGGTACTGGGATGTTCCCTACATCCCGTGGCTTCCATTATGGATACAGTTTCCCATCTTCGTCGGGCCCTCAGCTCTTGCATGTCTTACTGGTCGGGATATCCTTCCGGCGAGATTTGGCGAAAACATCCTGGTTATTGCCGAGAGACCCAGTGTTGTGTCACGGAAATAACTTTCATTAGTCATCGGGCGCCGAAAGCCTTTTCCTATCGACATTGAGCTTTTTCGGGCACGGAGTGCTTCTTTTCAAGCCGTCAGGCGCAACCTTTGCGCTATGAGACGTCAGCTGAGTGCAGCGTTTGAAATCATAGGCTGTTTGAGGGCCTCGGACCCGAGTTCCTATGATTTAGCAAAACGAAGCTGACGTCCCGAAAATGGTCTCGGAGCAAGGAAAATGGCTTGATGGAAGACCAATATTTCTTGATCAAACTTCTGAGACACGACACTAGCAAATAAAGCGTGAAGGAGGCTTCATCGTTGAGACGCTGGACTTGGCTCATCCCTCTCTTCCTTGCCCTGATCGTCCACGCCCCAGCCCTGCGGGGCGATTTCGTTTGGGACGACGCTATCGTCACCACACGTCAAGTTTTTGCCTTTAAAACCTTCGGAGACGTTTTGTTTCCTCCCGAACATATCCCACAGTGGGGCCAAAACTACTACCGGCCGGTCATTGTCGCTACCTATTTGCTGGATCAACATCTCTTCGGACCAAATGCTAAGGTTGGTCCCCATCTGACGAATCTCTTTTTGCACGTGGTGGTGACACTCTTTGTGTGGCTCTTTGCCCTGCAGTCTCTCAGAAATCTGCCCCATCGGAGGTGG
>JAQYVR010000027.1 GCA_030145395.1 Desulfobacteria bacterium | reverse complement strand
AGGTCACGGCTGATCGTGACTCCAATAAGTTGAAATAGAAAAAACACAGCAGTATTGATC
Organism: Desulfobacteria bacterium; assembly: GCA_030145395.1. GTDB lineage: Bacteria > Desulfobacterota > Desulfobacteria > Desulfobacterales. The sequence goes on along the minus strand of JAQYVR010000027.1, from coordinate 17,661 downwards.
TCTCACCGTAATATAGACCGAGGATTTGCAACCTCATCAAGTGGCTCTCCATTTCAGACCCAGTAGAGTACGGTGAAATGGCGGAAGTTGAAGATAGTCGAGGGGGCTTAGAATAATATCGTTCCTCAGATGGCCCCAATACTTTCTTGGTATCAAGCATTCGCGGTGATGCGGTCAGCGTGACTGCTGATAGCTTAATCTTTGAACAGCTCAGGATACGTATAGATCGCTTAGGGGGAACTCGCCATGCTGCCCACACCACGTTTTTTTTGACCGTGCTCCCGACCACGTTTACTCTATTCAGTCGTGGGCCCTTCTTCGAAAAAAGAGAGCCCAGATTTTGCCCGCTCCTAAAATCCGCCCCAACTCCCTGAAGGCGAAGTAGGGGATAAAAGCCACCAAGATGACCAGACACCTGGCGAGCAATTCATGGGATCCTGTCCCTGTGAAGTCAACGAGACCTCCCGTGAGCCCCTTCCCCATCCAAAGACCCTTGATCACATGCTCGATGAGGGTAAAGGCGCCGACAAATAGACTGAAGACGACAGCCTTATAAAGGGTGGAATAAATTAAGGGTTGCTGTTCAAGGCGGCGATCGAGGCGGAGCACATCTCCGATCATGACGACTTTTGCAAGAATCAACGCTTGGATCACGGCCACCCCGTAATTCGTGTAGGTGATATCATGGGCAGCCAGAACGAATCTTTGGTATTGGATAAAGGCGCCGAACATGAGGGTAAGATAAAGAACATTGATCCAGTACGCGGCCATCTCATGCAATATCTTCTTCTTCAAGTTCCCATTTTGCTTGTCAGGACTGCTCATCATCTATGGCCCTCCCACGAAGCATCGTTACTCCTACTCAGATGATCAGTGGCACGTTTCAATCGGTTGCCACGAAGAGACCCCTCTCATTCAATTGACTAAGAGGAAAGTGTGAAAACGTGACAGCATGCCCCCGGAGAGGTTTCGTGCCTTGAACCCGTGTTCCAGCAGCATTGCGGGGGGCGTGTCTTTTACAGGGGGCGATTGCTTCGGAGTAGCTGTGCTTTCCTTTCTCTTCTCGAGATAGCTCATCTCGGGAGAGACTTTAATTTCTGACGGAACTTCGACAGATTTCGCTCAAGTCGGTTCGTGAGGCAGGGCATCAAGGCACAGCCATGTTCCTCACTCCGTGAGCATTTCCCGGACTGCCGCTATTGAGTCTGTTGCCCAGTCGAGGCGCCCGCCGCTTTAACCCTTTCCAACAGGCTTTCCGACAATTTTCCATCAACCTTGAGCTGGTGTTCTTTCTGAAAAGCCTTAATGGCCTTTGCCGTTTTGGAGCCGTACTTCCCATCGATCTTTCCCACGTCATGGCCTGAACTTCAGCAACTTGCTGCCGCTCATAGCCGCTGTTCGTTTCGGCGAGTCTGGCCCGGACCATGGTTGCGCTGATTCTGACAGGCACCCCGACCTTTTCAGCCAAGTGTTGTCCAATCTTTTTCAGGGCGCCGACAAGCTGCAGGGGTAGCGCTCGCTATAGCAGGTCAAGGGTAAGGTATCGGGCCAGCATCCCACATGTCGCCCCTGTCGCATCTCCATCTTGATGATGCGAATGCCCGCTTATCGAAACAGATTACCTCACCAGGATCAGCCTCACATCCATGACATTCGTGTTCGTGGGTCCTGTCATGAGGAGGTCTTGAGTCTTTTCAAGGAAGTGATACGCGTCATTATTCTTCAGATAGTCTGCGGCCGAAATGCCTGCTTCTTTTCCTCTGGTCACCGTAAAAGGGTCTACCACGGCGCCTGCTGCATTTGTGGGACCATCATTTCCGTCAGAGCCGCCGCATAGTACGACAACTCGAGGCGGAAGCCCCACGAGGTCAAGACAAGCAGCCAGGCCGAACTCCTGGTTTCTTCCGCCGAGACCATCACCCCGGATGGTCACTGTGGTTTCCCCTCCGGAAATGATACATGCCGGTGGCGGGATGGGTCTGCTGGTTTTGACAATCTCCTTGGCTATAGCCGTGTGAACCAGCGCCACTTCTCTTGTTTCGCCCTCCACCATGGAGGAGAGGATGAGCGTTTCATAACCCAGCTCTTTTGCCTTTTCACTGGCTGTTTCCAGGGCCATGATGTTACTTCCCACGATAAAATTGAATACACGGTCGAATATGGCGTCATCCTCTTTGGGTGTTTCGGGGATTCGACCTTCCAGGCCCGCCTTCAGGTGTTCACGGATCGAAGCGGGAATATCATCCAGATCATATTTCCTGAAGATTGCCTCGACGTCCTTGAACGCAGAGCTATCAGGAACAAAAGGCCCTGAGGCAATCACATCCATTTTGTCTCCCACCACATCGGAAAGCATCAGGTTGACAACAGTGGCCGGGACAGCCGCTCTTGCCATCTGCCCCCCCTTGGAAGAGGCGATGTGTTTTCTGACAGCGTTGATTTCATCGATGCTGGCCCCGCAAGCCAGAAGCAGCCTGGTGATTTCCTGTTTGTCAGAAAGGGTCATATTTTCAGCGGGGTGGGGGAGCAGCGCAGATCCACCGCCTGATATGACAGAAAAAATCAGGTCTTTCTCGCCGGCACCATGCAAAAGATCAAGGATCTTTTGGGTCCCTTTCACACCATTTTCGTCTGGCACAGGATGGCCGGCCTCGATAACCTCAGTGAACACAAGGTCCTCAGTAAATCCATACTTGACGTTGATGATCCCTTTCTGGATTTTTTCTCCGAGCAAATCTTCAATGGCTTTGGCCATGGGGGCCGTTGCCTTTCCCGCACCAACGAGGGAAATGCGATCAAACTCGGTCATATTAAGTTTGGTTTTAGGATTCCCTTTCGTTCCAAGGATGAGGCGGTCCCCTTCAACGTGAATGAAATTCTTTACTGCCTGGAATGGGTCAACAGCCCGGAGACAATGCATAAATATTTCTTCAGCCTCGGAACGCATCTTCTTCAATTGCTTCAGTTCTTTTTCCATGATCTCAGGCACCCTACGCTCTCATTTCCTTGAAGGCATGGTGACATCACGCCTGTACTGCCTCCGGCAAGAGCCCTCTCTACCCTCGAAGCCGTTACCGGTCAGTTATACATAGCAGTTCTGGTTGCACGACTGGTAGGGCTGCACATTTCGCAGTCAGCCGAGAAGAAATAATGCCAGAATTCGGTAGCCCTCTACCCAGCCTCTTTCGGTGATCGAATCCGGAAAAGTGTTGCGTACAGAACAGGTACGACGAGCATGGTAAGAATGGTCCCAAAAGCAAGACCTGCCATTATAGTAACAGCCATACCAACCCAGAAGACATCCTGAAGAAGCGGAACTACTCCAAGGACTGTCGTGGCTGCAGCAAGGACCACCGGCCGTAGGCGGGACATGGCCGCACCAATTACGGAATCATATGGGGCTTTTCCCAAAGACAGATTGGCATTCACTTCATCAAGTAAAACAATAGCATTTTTTATCATCATACCTACAAGGCTCATAGCACCGAGCAGGGCCATGAAACCAAAAGGAGCATTAAATACCAGCAGGCCGAACGTCATGCCAATCATGGCAAAAGGAATAGTTAAAAGAATAACAATCGGCGGTCGATAGGCATTGAACAGCATTACAATGATCAACAGAATAATAATAAACGCTGGAATCACTCCCGGGATTAGGGCCTTTTGGGAGTTAGCCTGATCTTCTGTAATACCTCCCCACTCACCCTTATACCCTGGGGGGAGTTCAATGGCTTCGACCTTCTCTTTGACTTTCGCCACCAAGGTCGGCAATGTTACTCCTAGGACCGGATTCGCCTGAACAGTAATTGTGCGCCTCCTGTCCCGCCTGTAGATTCTTGTTTCTTCCCACTGCAATTCAACGCCATCAATGACCTGAGCAATCGGCAAGGTCGTTGTGGAGAGACTGGGGGAGACTTGCAGGGCACTAAAAGACGCAAGACTCGTCCTTTCATCCTCAGCATGGCGCAAGATGATCGGCATCAGTTCGTCTTGTTCGCGATACAAACCTACAGTGCGGCCGTCATAGGCTCGTTTGGTAGCATCGGCTACATTTTCACGGCTAACCCCAGCCAATCTCGCGCGATCCTGATTGTACACTGGAACAATGCCCGGTACCTTCTGACGCCAGTCGATCTGCATGGCTCCAACCAGTGGTTCATCGCCCAGAACTGCCAGCATCTCTCCAGCAAGAGCCCGTAAAACGTTCATGTCTGCAATCGCCGGACCACCAATACGATATTCAAATGACCAGGTTTTGGCCGGACCAACCCCGAATTTCCGCACGGGCACCATGGCGTCGGGATAGGTCTCGACAAGCCATGGGGACAGGTCAGCTATCAGGCCGTCAATCTCACGAAAGTCATGCAGGTTCACAATCAGCTGACCGTAAGCAGAGTTTCCTGCCTCGGGCTCAACAGGCAGATAAAACCGAGGAGGACCAGCACCAATGAATGCCGAGACTTTGTCGACCCGTTCATCCTTCAGAAGTTTCTCCTCCAGCTTGGTCAGTTCTGCTGATACTGTTTCAATTCGGGTGCCCTGCGGCGCATAAAAATCGATCATGAACTTGCTCATAGACGAGTCCGGAAAAAAGAGCTGTTCGACAAATCCAAACCCGAGAAAAGACATTACCAGCAATCCAATTATTGAAGCCATGAACACGACGCGAAAACGAATGGCTTTCTCAAGGACCCTGCGAAATATGACGAAAAACTTGCCTCCATATTCGTCGTCATCCTGTTGACCCGGTTTTGGGGCAGGCAACATATCAATGCATTTGATCGGGGTCAGGGTCATGGAGATCACCCAACTGACCAACAGGGATATCCCAACTACCAGCATCAGGGATAGGCAATATTCGCCCGTGCTTTCCGGAGATCCACCAATGGGATAAAATGCCATAACCGCAACGATGGTAGCCCCTAAAAGCGGCATGGCAGGCCCACCGGCAGCTTCGATAGCTGCCTCCTTGCGGTCCATCCCTTTTCGCACTCGCACAACAAAACCATCGGCCACAACAATTGAGTTGTCAACCATCATGCCAAGGGCAATAACAAGGGCACCAAGAGACATGCGCTGTAGATCGATACCCATCAGAGCCATAACAATGAATGTGCCGAGGATTGTCAAAATTAAATCAATGCCAATAAGAACGCCCATGCGCCAGCCCATGGCAGCGGCCAGCACAATGAGAACAATGAGAACAGCCTCTCCCAGGTTAATGAAGAATCCGTTAACCGAGGTTTCGACTATATCCGACATCCAATGGACCTGATGAATGTCCAGGCCGACGGGCAGCTCAGCGACCAGCTCTTCCATCCGAGCATCAACAGCCTTGCCCATGTCAACAACATTGGTCCCAGCAATGTTCGTGATAGAAATCGCCAAAGCCGGCTTCCCGTTAAAACGCATCATGGTTTTGGGAGGGTCAGCATATCCACGCTTAACAGTCCCGATATCACGGATGCGAATTAACTCGTCGGTCCCCCTATAGGGCTTTCCCCTGCTGAGAGCCTGCAGGCTGTCTATCATGGAGGGATGAATGGCCAGTTCACCAATGTCTTCCGGAGAACGAAATTCTCCCGAAGGAGCAATACGGGCCCGCACATCCTGAATATTCACGCTGCCGGCATCAACCACCATGTTCTGCTGTTGTAATGTGTTGAGGACACTCGCATCAGAGAGACCCAGTTGGGACAGTTGACTTTCCGAGGCCTCAAGGTAAATCACCTTTGCCTGCACTCCCCAAAGTTCCACGCGAGCCACATCTTCAACCAGGCTGAGTTCTTTCTTGAGGTCTTTGGCTGCTTGTTCCATTTCCGCATAGGAAAAACCGTCCCCGGTGATTGCCATAAGAAGGCCGTAGACATCACCGAAGTCGTCATTGATCATAGGTCTATTAGCCCCCGGGGGAAGTGATGTCTCAATTTCGCGGATCTTCCGCCGCATCTCATCCCAGACTTGCGGTAACTGATCGGACCAGTACTGGGGTTTAATGTTCACCCATATCTGTGAATAACCCGGGGCCGAGAAGGACTTGAGATAATCAATCGTTTTGAGCTGCTGCAGGGCCACCTCGATACGATCTGTGACTTCAAGCTCCACCTCTTCCGAACTTGCGCCAGGGTATTGAGTAACGACAACCGCAGTCTTAATACTGAACGCCGGATCTTCAAGCTGGCCCAACGAAAAGAAGCTTCCGATCCCCGCAAGGACCAACAGGAAAGTGACAAAGTATGTGACAGCCTTTTTTTCTATTGCTATTTTAGCAAGATTCATGTCTTTCTTCTCTCTGGTCTACAGTTTCTCTGGCCTTTCAAACTAGCAACCTTTGAAGCTTCAGTGCTTACTCTCTTCGACCTTCCTTACTTCCACACTTCGTCATTGAATAATCCTGACCTTCTGCCCTTCTCGAAGTGAATGAACTCCCGCGGTGGCTATCCATTCGCCAGACTTGAGTCCTTCGTCTATCATAATGCCCTGGTCCGAGGGTTCTCCTGCTTTTACTTCCCGCAGGGTCACCTGTCCGCTTTTTTCATCAATGACCCACACAAAGCTCTGCTTCTCTGTATCTGTTGCGAAAACAGCTGAGATAGGGACCATGATTCCTTCGTTTCCGACAACAACTCCTGACTCTAGTTCACCACGTGCCTGCCCGGCCATCCCCGGGAGGATTTTTATGTCATCAGGCTGGTCCATGATCAGGGTAACGGGGTATGTTCGGGTGGTTCTGGAAGCCTCCTTACCGATCTCCTTGATAACCCCTGAAATTTCATGGTCAGGGAAAGAATCAAACCGGACATAGACTTTTTTCACTTTTGGGGCATATGAAATGAGGTTTTCGGGAATATTTACGACGAATTCAATTCTGCTTGTATCAACGACTCTCACAATCGGCTGCTTTGCATTGACATCTTCATAATTCTCGACAAAAGTCTCAACAACGGTGCCGCTGAAAGGGGCCTTCAGGTAGGTATAGCTCAAGGCATCCTTTGCAGTGGCGACTTGAGCCTCCAGTGATGTGACCTGCGCTTTTGCACTGTCACGATCACCCAGTTTAAGATCGATCATAGCCTCGCTTATGGCTCCCGGATCTTTGTCCCTGATTTTCACTACGCGCGTGTAATTGCGCTGGGCCAGCTTCAATGCGGCCCGGGCCCTGTCAAGCTGTCCCTGGGTATTTCTGAGGTTTACCTCGTAGTCACGTGGGTCAAGATGCACCAGGAGCTGACCTTCTTGCACCTCATCTCCTACCTTGACGGGAAACTGGGACAGAGTCCCGTTTACACGGAAGGAAAGGTCTGCCTCTTGGGATGCCCGCGCCCCCCCCGGGAACGTTCGTCCTGTCAAAGCCTCCGGACCTCCAACCTGCATCGCCTTTATAGAGCGGACTACTTCTTTCTTTGGAGGCTCTTCCTTTGAACATCCTGAGATCAGGAATAGGGACAATAATATGAAAACTGTGCTTTTAATATGGTCGTTCATATAACACCTGCCTTACATAAAATTTGTGGGGCACCGGGAGATTGTCGTATTGTTGCTTCCCATTACTCCACCACTTTTTCTTCTGTTATATTCTCTAGTTTTTCCGGCGACAGCATGTTTCCCCAGTTCGTTCTCTGTCGCATTTCCTCTTTTGTCTCTTCGTTCACGAAGCCTTTTCCCTCACGAATTTGCCATCCGCCACCCAGGGCCTTGTACATGGCAATCAGGTTGAGGGCTACTTGACCGTTGACGGATGTCAGGAGATCCTGCTCCTGGGTCAGGAAGCGCTGAGTATCTAATACCCGCTGATAGTCCGTAACACCTTCACGGTACTGAATGAGAGAGAGATCCACAGATCGCTTTGATGCTTGCACGCTGTCAGCAAGATATTTTGCCTGTTCCTGCGAACTCATAAATCCTACTATGGCGTCTTCCACTTCCCGGTATGCATTGAGAACAGTGAGCTGATAGTTCACAATCAACTGCTGGAACCGGGCGTCCTGAATCCGCACACTGTTCGTTATCCTTCCATAATTCAACAATGGCCATCGAATTGAAGGGCCAGCAGTGTAGGTAATGCTATCCGAATCAAAAAGGTCACTGAAGCTTGCATTATTGGAAGGTAACCCGCCCTTTTCACTCGTTTGCAGTCCTATAGACCCAACGAGGGAAAATTGCGGGTACAGATCCGCTTTCGCTACTCCAATACGGGCGCTCTGTGCTGCCGCCTGCAGTTCAGCACTGCGAATATCGGGCCGTCTGCGAAGCAGATCAGCCGGGATTCCCACAACCACTTCCGGCGGAGCATCAGGCACGGCCCCGGATTCAACAAGTACATTCTTTAACTCTCCGGGAGGAATACCAAGTAAAATACTGAGTCCGTGCTGTGCCTGTCGAAGACCGATTTTCAGACGTGAGATTGTTGCTTCTGTGTCATTCAGGAGCGCCCTTGCCTGCTGCATGTCAAGCTCGGAAACCAGGCCGCCTTCAAAAAGCGCCTCTGCTATTTCAAGACTCCTCTGCTGAATCGCTACATTCTTCTGAGCAATCACGATCCGCTCCTCAAAAGTGCGAATCAGAACATAGGCACGGGCCGTTTCAGCGGTTAGCGTCACCAGTGCATCATGATAGCCTGCAACCGAAGCGAGCAGATTTGCCTCGGTAGATTGAATACCTCTGCGAAAGCGGCCCCAGAAGTCAAGCTCCCATGCAGCGTCAAAGCCGAGCTGGAAATTGTAATAGGATTTATCAGCGGCCTCTGCGTTCGGTGCATTTTCGCTTACTTCCACTGCGGCCGCAGACCCGCTAAACTGCTGAACCTGCGGATACTGCCCCCCAACGGCAATTCCTAATTGCGCCCGGGCCTCCATGATGCGGAGCCCGGCGATCTGCAACGGCAGGTTCTGCCTGTACGCAGTCTCTATTAGTGAATCGAGCACCGGATCATTAAAGATCTTCCACCATGAGGTGAGATCTGCCGGTTCAGTCTTCATCTGCGGTAACCCGCTATCGATCCACTCCTCCTGGGACGGTGCATCAGGTTGAACAAAATCCGGACCTACTGCACATCCGCTTGCCAATAAAACAAGAATAATGAGATTTCCGAGGCGCGATAGCAATGATTTCATTTCATTTCTCTCAGCAAACAATGTATCTGTTATGAATAAAGGGCGTTAACCAATTCTTGATGCGTATAACATAAAATACTCCGCCCGTCCAGGGGAATAAGGTGAAGATAATTGAAGCTCCCTGCGGCCCGCGACTGTTTTGACAAAGGGGAAGATGAACAAAAAGTCGTTTATGTGGACAACGTATTGCGAGGGAACTGGGCGCTGTCCGGGATACGACGCGGATGCCCCTCCTCGTCGATGGCCACATATCTGAATACGCCTTCTGTCACAATGTGACGCTGCTCTTCAAATTCCTCCATTAGGTCCTTTGCCCACACTTCGAGTTTGATATCCATGGAGCTGTTTCCAATCTGTACCACCTTGGCGTAGACGCATACGGTGTCACCCACGCGCACGGGCCTCAAAAAGGTCATTTTGTCCACAGTGACCGTCGCAACCCTGCCACGGGACGCTTCCTTAGCGAGCAACCCTCCCCCGATGTCCATCTGAGACAATATCCAGCCACCAAAGATATCCCTGTTGGGATTGCTGTCCCGCGGCATCGCCAGCGTCCGCAAAACGAGCATGCCGTCAGGCTGCCGACCCGCTCCTGCTTCTTCCATGCCTGTCTTCATAACCTCGCCTCACCAAGATACTGGATGACGAATGTCTGACACCCAGTCTATTCTTCCCAGGAAATGCATTCCGAAGGACAAACTTCTATGGCCTCTTGAATGCAATCCTCATCGCCTCCTTCGGGCTTAATGACACGGGCTTTCTCTGCCGGTTCATCAAATTCAAACACATCAGGGCACATCTCAACGCAGCTTTCGCATCCAATGCACTCTTCTTCGTCAATCACCACTTTTTTCCCCATTCTACTTTTTCCTTTCAGTAATTTTCAATTTCTCTTTTTGTTTCCTGAGCGATTTTCAATTCCTCATTGGTGGGCACCACAAGGACCTTGACCTCCCTGCCGGAAGTGTTGATTTCTCTGATGCCGTCTCCTCTTTGATTATTCCTCTCCGAATCAATTTCGATATCCAGTTTTTCTAAACCTTGGCAAGAGACCTCACGGATATACGGGGCGTTTTCGCCAATACCTCCCGTGAAAATGAGTGCGTCAAGCTTTCCCAGGGCAGCAAAGTAGGCGCCAATATACGTCTTGATGCGATAGGCGTAGATCTCCAGCGCAATACTGGCCTGTTCGTCCCCTGCCTCTTTCTTTCCGATCACTTCACGCATGTCGTTGGTTCCGCAGAGGCCCTTCAAACCACTCTCTTTGTTCAGCAGTCCATCAATCTCCTTAAGAGTCATCCCCAAATGCTCTGCCAAAAAGAAAGGCAAGGCCGGGTCCACATCTCCCGAGCGGGTACCCATGACGAGCCCTGAAAGGGGCGTCATGCCCATCGTGGTATCGACGCACTCTCCATTTTGTAAGGCGGCCATGCTTGCCCCATTTCCCAGATGAATCGTGATTAGGTTTAGTTCTTTTAGGGGCTTCCCCAGATAATCTGCCGCTCTTTCCGCAACATAGGCATGAGATGTCCCGTGAAAGCCGTATTTGCGCACCCTGTGCTTTTCATAGAGTTCGAAGGGAATTGCGTAGAGGTATGATCGCTTGGGAATCGTCTGGTGAAAGGCCGTGTCGAACACGGCGACCTGCGGGATATCCGGAACGATTTCTTTAGTAAGCTCAATCCCCATCAGGTTCGCAGGATTGTGAAGGGGCGCCAGAGGGATATTTTCGCGAATGGCCTCAATCACCTTTTCATCGATGACCACCGGGGCGTGAAAGGCCTCGCCACCGTGTACCACACGGTGACCGATCGCACTGATTTCAGATCGATCCTTAACGACGCTGTGCTCGGGATCGCCCAAGAACGATACGATATGCTGAAATCCCTCCTGATGATTCGCGATACGCCCTTCCAGGGCAGTTTTTTGAAACTGACCGTCTTCGAGTCGTCTCTGGTGCGTCATGATACTGCCGGACTCACCGATTTTTTCCACCATGCCGGTAGCCAGGACTTGATCCTGGTCCATTTCAAACAACTGGTATTTGATTGATGAACTTCCTGTATTGATGACGAGTATTTTCATGATGAACTTTCCTCTGACTGAGCTTGGATGGCGGTAATTGCCACGGTATTTACGATGTCCGGAACCGTGCATCCTCGGCTTAAGTCATTGACGGGATATCTGAGCCCCTGAAGGACAGGACCAATGGCCAATGCGCCGGCTGACCTTTGAACTGCCTTGTAGGTATTATTGCCTGTGTTGAGGTCCGGAAAAACAAACACGGTGGCCTTCCCCGCGACGTCACTGTCCGGCAGCTTTGTCTTGGCCACCCCAGGGTCAACAGCCGCATCGTATTGAATAGGGCCCTCAATCTTGAGGCCGGGAAAGGTCGTTTGCGCCATTTCTCTGGCCAATTTTGTGGCTTCCCGGACTTTCTCCACATCGGCGCCCTTGCCCGACTCTCCTGTGGAATAAGACAACATGGCCACAATGGGCTCCACGCCAAAGGTCTTCGCGGTTCTTGCGGAACTAATGGCAATTTCAGCCAGCTGACTGTCATTCGGATCTGGATTTATGGCACAGTCGCCATAAACCAGGACCCTGTCTTCCAGGCACATGAAGAATACGCTCGACACAACTGAAAAGCCGGGCTTGGTTTTAACAATCTCAAAGGCTGGGCGAACCGTGGCTGCGGTGCTATGGACCGCACCGGACACCATGCCGTCAGCCTGCCTCTTATAAATCATCATAGTGCCAAAATAACTGGCGTCAGACATGACATCCCGTGCGTAGTCCTCTGTGATGCCCTTGTGCTTCCTAAGCTCGTAGTATGTGCCCGCATACTCATCAAGGGCCTGAGATGTGACGGGATCGATAATGTTTACCTCTTTCAGGCGCAGTCCCAGCCCGGAGATTCTGTCCCGAATGACTTGTTCGTTGCCAAGAAGAGTCACATCAACGACCTCTCGTCGGAGAAGGATTTCAGCCGCTCGTAGAATCCTTTCCTCCTCTCCCTCGGGTAATACAATGTGCTTTTTTTCTGCCTTGGCTTTCTGCACCAGTTCGAATTCAAACATTTTAGGCGTCACGATATTGGTATGGGTTGTGACAACCTTTTCAGCCAATTCTTCAACGTTGACGTTCTTTTCAAAAACTGCAAGGGCTTGGGTTATCTTTCGTTCATTATCCGGTGCAATGACTCCATGGACCTTGTCTACAAGCCTGGCCGTGGGAAAGGTATTCTCACCCACGCTCAAAATGGGTATCATTTGAGGGAACCCTTTGATGAGATTCCAGATGGAATCCTCTGGTTTCAAACCGCCCGTCAGCAGGATCCCCGCGATGTTTTCCATGGACGAGGATGAAACCGCAGCGAGACTGGCCACAATGATGTCCGCTCGATCTCCCGGCGTAATGATCAGGCTTCCGCGGCCGACTCTGGTCAAGAAGTTTTGAAGCTGCATGGCCGCAACCGTAAACCCGTAAACATGGCGGTTGAGCTGCTCTTCTCCGTAAAGCACCTCCGCACCCAGACTCTCTGCGATTTCCCCCACTGTGGGTTTCCCTAAAGCTTCCTCCTCCGGTATGGTGTAAACTAGTTGATCCTTTGCCCACTCACCCCGGCGTATCTCTTCATCAACCGCTTCCCTGTATTCCGGGTCCGTTCGGTTCACAATGGTAGCAATGGGATGGCACCCTTTATTATCTAAGGATTCAAGGGCTAACTTAATGGAATGGAGTGTTTGCTCGACACTTTTCTCATGTGCTAGGGCCACGAGCAAGACGGACGATCCCAGGTTCCTGCTGATCACCGCATTGAAATCGAGCTCAAAGGCCGCAGTGGAACCAGCAAAGTCCGTACCCTCGCACAAGATGAAATCACTTTCCTTTTTGAGATCATCATATTTCTTCATGATTCCTTCAAGGGCTTCTGCCTCCTTGCCAAGAGAAATCATGTCACTCACTTCTTTAGTGGTGTATCCATACATCTTCTCATATGGCGTCGTCACACTGAAACGGGAGGCGATCAGGTGAATATCGTGGTCACGAACCTCTGATGTAGGATCAACGTCTATGATTGGCCGAAAGAAGCCAACTCTGTCAATTTTTCTGAGAAGCATCTCCATCACGCCAAGGCAAATGGCTGATTTCCCGCTCCTAGCTTCCGTCGCTGTGATGTATAGGCTGTTTGGCATGAGGCTCTCCTTCTCAGCACATCTTCATTCTTCATTCCAACAATTCGGGGGTGACAATTTGGGACTTAGGCGGTATGGGCTCATACAAGTGACAGCACTACCTCCACTTCAGACCCAAGTCCTTTTGTTTCCATTGGAAGGCCGGAGGACGCGAACACCGTGAGCATCCCTTTGTTCTGGGCGAGAACGATCGCCTCAAATTGTGTGACCCCCTTTGCCCGGGCAATCAAGGTCAAATGCTTCATTAAAAGCTTCCCGATCCCCTGGCGATGGAATTCGTCTTTTACCGTAAAGGCAATTTCAGCGGGTCTTATAGTGTCGTCTTCGCCGTCATACTCGACATATCGTCCGCCCCCGATTATGGCCGCCTGTGTTCCTGCTTCCAGCTCGACCACCAGCGCCACAGTCTTTTCGAAATCCACTTCCGTAAACAATTTCAATTCCGATTCGGCAAGGGTCGTCTTAATCCCAAAAAATCGTTGGTATATGGACTGAGGGCTCAAGTGCTGAAACGCCACCTCTATCATGGCTTTATCATCCGGGCGAATGCCTCGGATGATCACATCGCGCCCATCCTTCAACGTGGCCTTGGCCTCATAGTTCCGAGCATCCATGGGTTTTTGATTATCCTACATCGTTAGTGCGTCGCACAGGCAATACAGGGATCAAAGGCCCTCACCACCCTGCCGCACAGCCCGCCGAAGCCTAAAGAGGTCCTCGTCGGTTTGCACGCCGCCGCTTACAAGAAGAACGTCAACCTCCGGAACATCATGGGTGGTAATTACCAGAGGCATGTACACTAGCTGGTATTCACCCACCCACGCATCTGCGTCCAGCAGCGACACCTCGCAACCAGCACAGCCTGAAAGCTGAAGCACGGCAAATGTCTTCATTTCCTATTCTCACCTTCTTGTTAAAAACAAGCTTTTACTCTGAGGCTACCTTCTCCTCTTTCGCCAATTCTACAAGGCGTTTGCCATACTCCCTCTTAAGGGTTTCCAAGAAAACTTGATCTATGGGCCCTTTCCACGTCGTCACCTCGGTGAATCGCTTGGGAATTTTCACACCTTGTGGATCAAATCCCGTGGCAAAGCGAGTTTTCCAGCGCAGCCTCTGAATATTTTGTGACACTGCTTCCATGTTGTCTGCCAAGGGATGGTACCCTACGGCACGCAAACAATCGGCCAGCAGTTCATCGGTGTACACCCCGCGGGCGAAAAGACAGGCAACCATGGACGTTAGAAAGACCCGGCCCTGTTCGTCGCTCACCAGGAAATCCACAGCCTTGTCTACGTCCTTGTCATCGTGTTTCTGGTCGTATGAATATCCACCGGAGTCCAAGTGGGAATGCCGAAGGCCCAGAGACTGGGCCGCGAAGTAGACTTCACCTGTGGCATAACCGCCCATTTCCTGGCCGAGGACACAGGCAAAGTCGCTCCCGCCGTAGTGCCCCGCCGCCTTCAGGGTTCCTTGACTCAGGAGACGGTAGAAATCGTTGGCACCCGTGCCAAGATGACGTACGGCTTCCTCGTACGTCTTGGCCTCTCCAAACCTGAGAGCAACGAGTGTCTCCTCTTCCGATATGATCCCCTTTTCAAGGGCTTCTGTGGCCCATGCCAGGGCCACCCCAGCGGACATGACGTCAAGTCCCACCTTTTCAACCACGTCCATGATGTTGAGGACCGCAAAGGCGTCTGTGACGCCCAGCATGGAGCCTGTGGCAAAGATGGGTTCATAGTCGTACGAGACCTGGCGGTAAACGTAACGGTTCTCTTTTCGGAATTTTTCCCGCACAAACCCCATGTGAATACAGCCAACAGGGCATCCTGAACAGGCCATACTGCGCAGCAGCGTGTCGTCTGCGAATTTCTGTCCTGTGATGCCTTCAATGGCCGGGTCGGTCGTCTGCTTGAGATTTCGCCAGGGCAAAGACTGCATTGTGTTCAGGGATTCCAAATTGGATGCTGTACCAAGACTGTGGTACTTCATCATCATGTCGGTCGCCGTAAGTTTTTTGTGAACTTCGCTGAAGAGCTTCGAGTACTTGGTGGTCTCTTTGAGGGGAAACACGCCGTCACCCTGGATCACGATGGCCTTTAGGTTCTTTGATCCCATGACTGCACCTGAGCCGAGTCTTCCGAAATGACGGTAAGTGTCAACATTGATACAAGCCATGGCTGAACCGGTTTCACCGGCCGGCCCGATGCGCAGAATGCTCCGATGGCCGGATCCTCCGGACATCTGACGGAGCAACTTGCCCGAGGCTTGGACATCGGTGCCCCACATGTACGCCACATCGACAAGATCAAGATGTTTCGACCCAAAGGAAAGGCACGACGGGTTTCTGGCCACTCCCGTGACAACCAGCGCATCCAGATCGGCAAATCGCAGGGCAAGGGCCGAACGGCCACCAGCATGACTTTCAGCGTATTGGTCATGGTAAGGCGACTTGAAGGCGCATACGGTTTTGCTCATCAGGGGAAAGTAGCCCGTGAGTGGGCCAATGGCTAAAATCAGCGGCTGATCCGGATGGTTCCACGGCTGCTCTGCATGGCCATATTTTTCATACAAGAGGGCACCCAGTCCACTGCCGCCTGCTTCGGTGTTACGACCATCAACTTCCTCTATGTGGCCCCGGCCAGAGGATAGATCCACAATGAGTACTCTGAAATGGTCTCTGATCATGATGGCACCTCCTCGTGGAATTTTTCTGTCGTCACTTTCACAGGACAACAGAATAAATACTCGACAGGATGACAGGGTAAAAAGGATTCTCTTTTAGAAGCCTGTCGGTTCCCTTTATCGTTAATCGTTTGCGCTGCTCGTTTCGTCTGTTGTTATCCTGACAGGATAACAGGATGATCAGGATAATCTATAGACCAGCTGCGCAACCTCAACCGTTTCACTCAACCGACACCATCGCAGGCTCGGCAGAGACCTTGACCATTTCAAGACAATCATGCGGGCAGAACGGGACACAGCGGCCGCAGTGAATACAAACAAAGGGCTCGTCCGTGTGGTCAAGATAGATGGCGTCTACCGGACAGGCTTCGGCACAGTCTCCGCAGCGGATGCACAGTTTCTTCTTCACGATGACGCCCCCGCCTTTGCGTTGCACATAGGCCCCGGTAGGGCAGGCTTCGGCGCAGGGAGCAGGATCGCAAAGGAGACAAGTTCTTGCCTCAAATCCCGTGGACAAACCGCCCGAGGAGAGAATCCGTATGCCCGCCGTATCCCACGACAAACGCTTGTGAACGATCCTGGCGCAGGCCAGTGAGCACGAGTGGCAGCCAATGCAACGCTCCATCCGCGGGGTGGTTAAATTCTTCTTTGAAGGCTTCTTCTTCGTTTTCGTTGCCATAATTATCCTCCAGCTCTTCCGTCATCAACAGGTTCTCCTGACTCATCATGATACCTCACGTGTTCAGCGGTTGTGCTCACCTCCGCTCTTGGAAGCTCTTCCTCATCCTCGGGGGAGGCAGGAACAATGTCGCTCGGATCGATGCCCCACGCCTCAGGAGACAGTTCGGCCATGGTTTTGAACTGAACGTATCTTTTGTATTGGTCCGCTTCAATCTGGGCCCGGAGTTCTTTCGACATTTCAGGGCGAGTCTTTTCGAGAGCAGCGAACCTGTTTTCTCCGCTCAAAAACTCCTGGAGGGTCCCGTCAGGCTCTTTGGAATCGAGGATGAACGGATTCTTCCCTCTGGCAGCCAGAAGGGGATTGAACCTGTAGAGGGGCCAATAACCGGCCTGAACGGCCAGCTTTTGTTCCTCCTGGCTTCTCCCCATCCCTTTTCTGATGCCTTGGCTGATGCACGGTGCGTAGCAGATGATTAACGACGGACCCGGGTACTTCTCAGCCTCTGTAAAGGCCTTGAGCATTTGCTGTTTGTCGGCGCCCATAGCCACGGAGGCCACGTAAACGTGCCCGTAAGTGATGGCCATACGCCCCAACCCCTTTTTAGCGGTATTTTTCCCGGAGGCAGCAAATCTAGCAATGGCGCCCTTTGGCGTTGACTTGGAGACCTGGCCGCCCGTGTTTGAATAGATCTCCGTGTCCATGACCAGGACATTGATGTCTTCGTCTGTGGCAAGGACGTGATCCAAACCACCAAAACCGATGTCGTAGGCCCATCCATCGCCGCCGAAAATCCAGACAGATTTCTTGACGAGCAGGTCTGACATGGCTTGGATCTCTCCAGGAAGCCCAGTGCCGTCTGATTTTTCAAGCAGCTTCTTTATCTCGGAACCATAGGCCTGAGACGCATCCGCATCATTCATCTTGTTGAGCCAGCCACGCATGGCATCTGCAAGCTCGCCGGTGATGCCATTGTCAATCGCTTCCC
>JAQYVR010000002.1 GCA_030145395.1 Desulfobacteria bacterium | reverse complement strand
AACATGGGGTTCTTTCCCAATTTGCTGGCAGGTGCCCCCTATGTGATGGCAAGTGAAAAGGGGCGCAAATGGCATGAAATGATTCAGGCGGGTGGTCAGGAAGCCGTGAAGGCTGCAGTCGAGCTCATTGTTGCCTTTTCTCAGGATAAATTTCCTAAAGAACTGGCGTCCCTGCCTGGTACGAGCGTCTATCGTTCCACCTGGGATGACATCATCAATGCAGCCGAAGGGGCGAATGACCCGGGTCATTTTACCGCCTTTATCGGTTATGAATGGACGTCTCTGGTTAAGGGCAATAACCTGCACCGCGTGGTGATGTATCGGGATGATGCTGATCGCGCAAAGTTAATGGAGCCCTTTACCATGACACCGCCAATGGGAAGCCCGAACCCTGTCGATCTGTGGAAATGGATGGGCGACTACGAGACAAAAACAACGGGACAGGTCCTGGCCATTGCGCACAACGGGAATATGAGTAACGGCATCATGTTTCCGGAAATAGAAGCATTCGGCAAAAAAATCGGCAAGAAATATGTCGAGTCCCGCACACGCTGGGAACCGCTTTATGAAGTGACTCAGATCAAGGGTGACGGTGAGGCCCATCCCTTCCTTTCACCAAACGATGAATTTGCAGACTATGGCACCTGGGACCAGGGGAATCTGGACCTGAGTGTGACGAAGAAAAACGAGATGTTGCGCTTTGAGTACGCACGCTCGGCTTTAAAAACAGGATTACGGATGGAAGACAAACTGGGCACCAATCCCTATCAGTTCGGCATGATCGGCTCCACTGACAGTCATACCGCGCTGGCAGCAATAGAAGAAGATAACTTTTTCGGCAAACATTCCGGAGGGGAGCCGAGCAAGGAGCGCTACGCACACCCCATGGCCAAGGTGGGTGATCTCGAATATGCGGGTTATTCAATGGTTTCATCAGGTTGGGCCGCTGTTTGGGCTAATGAAAATACCCGTGAATCCATTTTTGACGCGATGAAACGCAGGGAAACCTATGCCACCACCGGCAGCCGAATGATCGTGCGCTTCTTCGGCGGCTGGGAGTTTGACAGTAAAGACGCCAACAACCGGCTGCCCGCCAGGATAGGTTATTCCAAGGGTGTGCCCATGGGCGGTAATCTGTCAGCACCTCCAAAAGGAAATAAGGCGCCTACATTCCTCGTTGCTGCATTGAAAGATCCCATTGGTGGTAACCTGGACCGCATTCAGATTGTCAAAGGCTGGATGGATGCCAAAGGCAAGACACATGAAAAGGTTTATGACGTAGTATGGTCTAATGATCGCAAACCGGATGCCAAAGGCAAGTTGCCTTCAGTCGGTAACACCGTGGATGTTGCCAATGCAACCTGGACCAATACTATCGGCACCACCGAGCTTATTACCGTTTGGAAGGACCCCGACTTTGATGCCAAAGAGAGTGCCTTTTACTACGCGCGCGTGATCGAGATCCCAACACCGCGCTGGACAGCATTCGATGCCAAGTACTTTAAGGTGAATATGCCGAAGGAAGTTCCGATGACAACTACGGAACGTGCTTATACGTCGCCGATCTGGTACACGCCTTAAGAGAGGAGAATTAGAAAAACGAATGTCGAACTATGATACGCAACACTGGAAGGAACTAAAGGTGGCCAGTTCTGTGCAGAGCTTCACGGGACTGGCCACGGTTGTTTGTTGAGACAGGCGTGGATACGAGTTTGCAATCTTCAAGAGTAGGATTTCACCGGAAGAAGCCGACGCAAGATTCACGATATCAAGAAAGTATTGGGACCATCTGAGGCAAAAGATTATTCTAGGCCCGCTCGCCTATCTTAAATTCCCGCGATTTCACAGTCTTGTAGAGGAATCAATAGTCAGCACACGATCCGAAAAAACCCGTTTTCTTTTCCAATCCGGTTTTCATATGGTTTTCATAGGAGAGCCCGTGTTTCAGTATAAGACCCCCAGACGGTAACTTGAGTGAAACCCGCTGAAATTCATTAGCACCCGGAAAAAACATGGACTGTACTTGAGTGCCGACACATTGAAGTTCCTTGGACTCCCGATAGGATTGGGACGGCCCCATTTGGGAGGGCGACTTTAAGGGTTGCTTCCAGGCTGAAATGTGGTATTAAGACCAGCAACTCAGTCTAAGGAGTATATCTAGTGAGGATGAAAAAGTATCTGTCTCTTTTCGTGGTATTGTGCTCTTTGTCCTGCCTTGGGAACGCACACGGGCAAAACACTTCGGGCAGTGCCGACAAGGAATTCGAGGTAAAGAAACTTGAAGTTCCCTATGCTTTCTATAACGCAGACTTTGGAGCGTCGGTGGGATATGTCTATGGCCTCACGGGTTGGCCCCAAAGGCAGGCGACCACCCTTGCAACGCTCATAGGAGGCACCAATGATACCATTGCATTGTATGTTCTGGCCAGAAACGTTCAGTCCCCTTTTTTTGACCGTCTCTTCCTAGATCCTGATTTCTCGGTCGGCACTTTTGGAACCATTGAGAGCTACGCAGACGGAAACCCGAACTTTCCGGATGAGCGCGCTGGCAGTAACGATTCTGATGAGGACAACTTTGTTGATGGTGACGGGGATGATTATTTGTTCCGGCTTAAGTTTAAGTATTTACTTCCTATTGGTCATGGCAGGGACCAGATCATTCCCACTCCTGAGCTTGATAGAGGGCTTCTGGTTTCCAGCGCAACAGGCGGGACATCGTGGAATCCTTTGGTTAGCGGAAGAACATATCTTGAAATGAAACCTTTTTACCGAAGGCAGGAAATCAAAGGTGATTATGTAGATATCGACACCAAAACCAATGGCATCGAGTTCTCACTCTTCCACGACAATGCCGATTTTGCGAGCAATCCGTCAGCAGGAAACGCTCTGCGCCTCAGGGTCACCCGGGACTGGCAGTGGAGTGATAGCTCAGCCCCCTGGACGGTTTTTGATGCAGAGTACAGCCACTACTTTTCCCAAGGGCCGTCGGAAAGGTTCAGACAACGGGTCATTGCCCTTGATTTTTGGACAGCCGAAACACCCACGTGGGATAGTTCGCATACGGAAGGAAGAGAGGGGGTGTTCCACAGGCCGCCCCCTTTCAGGGGAGCCACTTTAGGGGGCCTTTGGCGAATGCGGGCTTATCCGAGATCACGCTTCAACGATCAATCGGCTGTATACTACTGTGCTGAATATCGCCTCACACCTAAGTGGAATCCTTTGAGTGAGATTCCCTGGTTACAGAAGCATCTTGAACTGGCGTGGTGGCAGTGGGTGCCATT